>JAGREI010000023.1 GCA_020446625.1 Erythrobacter sp. | reverse complement strand
TGGACGTGCTGCTGGAGGTGCTCGATCACCTTGTGGGGCTGGGCGGGCGACTGGCCCTGCTGGGTTCGGGCGACCGGGCGATCGAGCAGGGGCTGCACGAGGCCATGGCGCGCCATCCGGGGCGGATCGGGGTGCGGATCGGCTATGACGAGGCGCTGTCGCACCGCTTGCAGGCAGGTGCCGACGCGATCCTGGTGCCCAGCCGGTTCGAACCCTGCGGGCTGACCCAGCTCTATGCGCTCGCCTATGGCTGCGTGCCGGTGGTGGCGCGCACCGGCGGGCTGGCCGACACGGTGATCGACGCCAACCCCGCCGCGCTGGGGCAAGGCGTTGCCACCGGGGTGCAGTTCGACGGGGTGCACTACCATGCGCTGGCCAGCGCGGTCAGCCGCACCATGGCGCTCTATCGCCAGTCAACGGTATGGCGGCAATTGCAGGCGAACGGCATGGCCTGCGATTTCTCCTGGGCCGCCAGCGGGCGCGCCTATGCCGATCTCTACCGCGAACTGACGGGCCAATTGAAATGATTGGGAAGCGCGCATGATCATCGAACACTCCACCCAACCCTTCGCAGGGCAGAAGCCCGGCACATCGGGCCTGCGCAAGAAGGTGCGCGTGTTCGCCCAGCCGAACTATGCCGAGAACTTCATCCAGGCGGTGTTCGACGCGGCCGAGCGGCCCGATAGTGCCACATTGGTTATTGGGGGTGATGGAAGATACCATAACCGCACGGTAATCCAGCAGGCGATCCGCATGGCGGCGGCGAACGGCTATGCCCGCGTGCTGGTGGGGCAGGGCGGCATCCTGTCCACGCCCGCCGCCAGCAACGTGATCCGCAAGTATGGCGCCAGTGGCGGGCTGATACTCAGCGCCAGCCACAACCCCGGCGGGCCGGACGAGGATTTCGGCATCAAGTACAACGTCGCCAACGGCGGCCCCGCGCCCGAACATGTGACCGAAGCGATCTACCAGCGCACCACCACGATCGACCGCTGGCTGGCAGTGGACACGCCGGACATCGACTTGGACACCATCGGTGAAACCGTGGTGGGCGACATGGCGGTGCAGGTGATCGACCCCGTTGCCGACTATGCCGACCTGATGGAGCAGCTGTTCCACTTCGCCCGCATCCGCAAGGCGGTGGATGAAGGGCTGACCATGGCGTTCGACGCCATGCACGCGGTGACCGGCCCCTATGCCATCGAGATCCTCGAAAACCGGCTGGGCTTTGCCAAGGGGACAGTGCGCAACGGCGTGCCGCTGGAGGATTTCGGCCACCACCATCCCGATCCCAACCTGGTCCACGCCCGCGAACTCTACGAGCTGATGATGGGGCCGGATGCGCCCGACTTCGGCGCGGCATCCGATGGCGACGGCGATCGCAACCTGATCATCGGCCGGGGGCGCTATGTCACCCCGTCGGATTCGCTCGCCCTGCTGGCGGCGAACGCGCATTTCGCCCCGGCCTATGCCGGCGGGATCACGGGCATCGCCCGATCCATGCCCACCAGCATGGCGGCAGACCGGGTGGCGGCAGAGCTGGGCATTGCGCTGTTCGAAACCCCCACCGGGTGGAAGTTCTTCGGCAACCTGCTCGA
>JAGREI010000022.1 GCA_020446625.1 Erythrobacter sp. | reverse complement strand
TAACCGGTCTTTGATTTGGCGCAAGGCCGCCGGTCACCGCCATCTGGATTGCAATGGAAGAGAAATTGGCAAAACCGCACAGCGCGAAGGTAACGATCGCGCGGCTGCGTTCAGTCAGGGCGGTCACATCCTTCAACTCGATGAAGGCGACGAATTCGTTGAGCACGATCTTGGTGCCGAACAGTCCGCCCGCGGTGATCGCCTGGTCCCACGGAATGCCCAGCAGGTACATGATCGGCGCGAAGACATAGCCGATCAGGTGCTGGAACGAGAGCTCGGGATATCCGAACCAGCCGCCGATCCCGCCCAGGATGCCGTTGGCCAGCGCGATCAGGGCGACGAAGGTCAGCACCATGGCGCCCACCGCCACGGCCAGCTTCAGGCCGGTCTGCGCGCCTTGCGCGGCGGCCTCGATGATATTGGCAGCGCGGCCACTTTCGTCGAAGTGTTCGGCCACGGCCACTTCGTGCGGCACTTCGCCGCCTTCGGTCAGCGCGGCGGGGCCTTCGGCGCTGATACGCACCTTGGGCAAGGCGATCTCGCCTTCGGGATCGCCGCTGGCATCGTCGACATCGGGCATGATGATCTTGGCCATCAGGATGCCGCCGGGGGCGGACATGAAAGCGGCAGCGAGCAGGATCGGCAGGTAGCTCGCGCCAAGCAGCCCGGCATAGGCGGCCAGGATCGTGCCTGCCACGCCCGCCATGCCCACGGTCATCAGCGTGAACAGCCGCGAAGGCGTCAAGGCCGCGAGGTAAGGCCGCACCACCAGCGGGCTTTCCGACTGGCCGACGAAGATGTTCGCCGCCGCACCCAGCGATTCGACCTTGGAGATGCCGGTGATCCAGCCGATCGCCCCACCGATCCAGCGCACGACCCGCTGCATGATCCCCAGGTGGTAGAGGATCGACACCAGCGAGGCGAAGAACACGATCACCGGCAAGGCGCCCAGTGCGAAGGTGCCTGCCAGCGGGTTGCTGGCGCTGGGGCCGAACAGGAATTCGGTGCCGGCATTGGCGTAGGACAGCAGCGCCTCAACCCCGTTCGCCATGCCTTGAATCCCCGCTGCACCCCACGGCGTGCGCAGCACCAGCAGCGCGATCCCCGCCTGCAAGGCAAAGGCCGCGCCCACCACGCGCAGGTTGATCTTGCGCTTGGCATTGGAGAGCAGGAAGGCGAGCAGCAGGATGGCCGTAATACCGGCCAGAGAGATCAATTGGGGAGGCACGACAACTCCTGTACGGGACAGGACGCCTTATGTGCCGGGTTCGCACGTCGCCAGCAATCGGTTTCTGACGATACCTGTGTGCAAGCCTCTTCCAATTCGCCCGCGCCTTTCATAGCCCTTGGCCATGACCACGAACGATCATCCCGAATCGCTGCCCCGCCCGCTGTTCCTGCTGGCCACGCTCTATGGCGGGATGACCTGTATCGCCGGTGTGCTGGGTTCCAAGCAGGTGGCGCTAGGCCCGCTGGCGGTGGAGGCGGGCATTTTCCCCTTCCTGCTGCTGGTGGCGATTTCCAGCAGCGTGGCCGCACTGTACGGACGCGATGTGGCCAACCGGCTGGTGCGCTTCGGCTTCGTGCCTCTGGGCATGGCGATCCTGCTCACTTTCATCGTCCTGTCGCTGCCGACGGACGAGGGCATGTACGAACCCGCCAAGGAAGCCTTCCCCATCGTGCTGGGGCAGACCTGGCGGCTGATGATCGCGGGCATCATGGCTTACGGCGTGTCGATGACGCTGAACGTCTGGCTGTTTTCGAGACTGGGCAAGCCCGGCACCCGCTTTGCCGAAGTGCGGGGCGCGGTCGCATCCATGATCAGCCAGGTGGTCGATACGCTGATCTTCATCACCGTGGCATTCTACGGCGTGCGCCCGATCACCGAACTGCTGCTGGGCCAGTCGCTGGCCAAGGTGACGCTGTCGATCGTGCTGGTGCCGCCGGTGATCCGCCTGCTGATCTGGCTCGCCCGCCGCATGGGTGCGCCCGCCGCCGCGCCCGAAGCCGAACCGGCATGAGCGGGGCAGAACGCCTGCTCGCCATGGCCCGGCAGGCGCGTGAGCGTGCCTATGCCCCCTATTCGGATTTCCTCGTCGGCTGCGCCATCGAAAGCAAGGATGGCCAGGTTGTGCTGGGCGGCAACGTGGAGAACGCCTGCTATCGCCTCGGGGTCTGCGCCGAACAGTCCGCGCTCAGCGCCGCGCAGCAGGCCTTCGGGCTGGAAAACGTGCGTCGCGTAGCGGTGGTGGGCGGCCCGCGCCACGCCGATCCGCAGGTGGCCAGCGATCCCGTGACGCCCTGCGGCGGCTGTCGCCAGGCACTGGCCGAGGCGGCGCAGCTGGCGGGCGAGGATATCGCGATCGTTTGCAGCGACCTGTCGGGCGACGAAGTGCTCGAAACCAGCGTGGGCGCCTTGCTGCCCGCCGCCTTCACCCTCGACTGAGGCGATTTGCCCAAGCCCCGGCGGCTGTGACATAAGGCCGGGCGGAGGGAATCGCTGATGCCACGTATCATCCTGTTGCCGCTGGCCATGCTGGCCATGCCCGTGCCGCTGGCCGCGCAGACCATGGCCGATCTCGACCGGCTGACCGACCTTACCACCTCCGAAGACAGCGGCATCGCCGCCGCCCGCGAACAGGCGCGGCGGGGCATGTACCTGGAGGCGCTGTCGACGCTGGAGCGGGTGATGGCGGCTAATCCGCGCTCGGGCGCGGCGCAACTGCTGCACGCGGTCTATCTCTGCCGTATCGACGATCGGCAGGGCGGCATGGTCGAGATCGACCGGATGGACGTGGAAGCCTTCGGGCAGCAGAACATCAACGACGCGCGCGACCAATGCAGCCGTCCATACGTCGAACCGGTCCACAATGCGCCGCCGGTGGCACCTCCGCCGCCGCCCGCCAGCGGTCCGCCCGGCACCGGCAGCACGCCTGCCAGCACGCCCACCCCGAACAATCGCGGAAAGGACTAGGCCATGCGCAAGCCCAGCCGCCTTGTCGCCATGCTCGCCGCGTCGAGCGTGCTTGCCAGCAACGTGATCGCGGTGCCCGCCATGGCCCAGCGCACCGAGGTGGGCACGACCTCGGCAGTCGCAGGCGATGTCGAGTTTACCGCCGCCCAGCAGCGCAACTCGCGCAACCTGCGCCTGCGCGACCGGATTGCCTGGGGTGACCTGATCGAAACGTCCGACCGGGCGCAGGCGCAGATCCTGCTGCTTGATCGTTCCACTTTCGGCATCGGCGCGCGCACGCGGGTGCGGGTCGACCAATACGTCTACAACCCCAATGAAGGCCGCTCGCTGGTGGCGACGATCCTGCGCGGCGCGGTGCGGTTCTTCTCGGGCGAAGAGGCGGACAGCAACAATGCCAGCATCAACGCTCCCGCTGCCCGCATCGGCATCCGCGGCACCGCGCTTGACGTGCTGGCCGGTCCCGAAGCGCGCAGCATCGCCCGCAACGAACCGGCGGTGGGGCGCGGCGGGATCAACGAGGACGAAGCCACGCTGGTGGTGCTGCGCGGCCCCGGCCTGCAAACCGCGGGCGGGCTCACTGTCGGATCGGCAGACGTGACATCGGGCGGCGTCACCGTGGTGCTGAACCAACCCGGCGAGGCCGCCTTCGTCCCGCGCGTAGGTGCCGCGCCGATCAGGTTCAATATTTCCAACGCGGGCCTGTCGAACGTGCAGGAACAGCTCGCACCCCGCGTCGCGCATCCGGGCGGCGGCGGTGGCGGCGGCGTGGTGGCCGCCATCATCGGCGTCATTGTCGGCGGTTTCATCCTGAGCCGCGTGCTCGATGACAATGACAATGGCGGCGCGCCAACCGTCGATGTTCCCGGCTGCAATCCCGATACGCAGGAATGCGGCACCCCCACGGCCAATACACCGCCCCGGCCCACACCAACTCCCACGCCGACGCCGACGCCGACGCCGACCAGTTATCCCATCGGCTGAGCGAAGGCTCTACTTCTCGGTAGCGGTGAAGACCCCGTCCCAGTCGGCGGGCGGCGGGTTGTCGCGCAGCCTTGCGATGCGCTCTGCCAGCAGGTCGTGCAGGCCGGGGATGCCGAACACCCGGTAATGCTCGCGCGTCTGCGCCAGCCGGGTGGAAGCCGTCGCCCAGTCCTGCGCGCGATAGGCTACCAGCACCGCCGCATGGGCTTCGGCCAGTTCGCGAAAGGCCGCCTGCCCCGCCATGCCCTCATCGCCCATCAGCGCCACCACCGTCGCCGGCGTATCGCGACCGACCACGCGCACGCGGTCAAGCTCCAGCAGCGCGAAGCCGGGCAGGCGTTCGGCCATCGAACCGCCGATCATGATCGGCACGCCGTACTGCTTGGTCAGCCCCTCCAGCCGCGAGGCGACGTTCACCGTGTCCCCGATCAGGGTATAGGCCAGCCGCTTCTTCGATCCCATGTTGCCCACGCAGCACAGCCCGGCGTTGAGGCCGATCCCGATCTTCACCTCGCCCGGCCACACCACGTCTTCGCGCTGCGTCATGGTGCGGTTGAGTTCGGCGGTCATGGCCACCATTTCCAGCGCAGCGCGGGCGGCATTGGCGGGATGATCCGGATCGTCGAGCGGGGCGTTCCAGAAGGCGAGGATGGCGTCACCGATGTACTTGTCGAGCGTGGCCTTGTGGGCCAGCAGGATGTCGCTCATCGGGGTGAGGAATTCGATCAGGAACTCGATCACCTCGCTGGGGCTGTAGCGTTCCGAAATCCGGCTGAACCCGCGCACGTCGCACATCAGCACCGACATGTCGCGCTCCTCCCCGCCAAGTTCCAGCTTGTCGGGGTTGGCGGCGATCTGTTTCACCATTTCCGGCGACAGGTAACGATCGAAGGCCGAGCGGATATAGGCGCGCTGCTGTTCCTCGCGGTAGAACACCACCACCGTCTGCACCAGGTAGACCATGACGATGGCCACCACCGGGCTGGTGGGATCGAGCAGATATTGCCCCTGCGTGAAGGCAAGCCAGCTGATCGTCACGACACCGGCAATGCCCAGCAGCGCCGCCACCGCACCCAGCGTTGCGCCAAGGCGGGGCAACAGCAGGGCAAAGCCCACGCCCAGGACAATGGTGAGCAGGTATTCCAGCCCCACGGCAAGGTCCGGCCGCTGGACGAAATCGCCTTCCAGTATCTGTTCGGCCACGGCAGCCTGCACCGTCACGCCGCCAACCAGTTCCTCCACCGGGGTAGAAACCAGATCCTGCAAGCCCTGCGCGCTGCCGCCGACGAAAACCAGCTTGCCCGCCACCGCCTCGCGCAGGTCCGCGTCGCTCATCGCGCCGGTGATGATGGGCGCGGCGGGGATCAGGTCATGGCTGCCGGGGGCATGGAAATGCACCCACATCTCGCCCGCTTCGTTGACCGGCACTTCGGTCCCATCGAGCCGGATCGCCACCGCCGCGCCGGGGGATGACAGCGTTTCCCCGCTGCCATCGCTGGCCAGCAGCATGGGTGATCCCGCGTCACGCGCCACGCGCACGGCTTCCAGCGCCAGCGACGGCACCAGCTGGCCGCGATCGATCGCCACCAGTGCGGCACGGCGCACTATCCCGTCGGCATCCTTGCCGTTGGTCACCGTGCCCACCCCGGCGGCGGCCTGCTCGATCTCGGGAATCGGCAGCAGGGCGCCCTGGTAACTGGTGACGTGGCGCGATGGCAGAGTGCCGTTGAGGGTGAAGGGAGCCTTGGGGAGGAAGGGCCGCCCGATCGGGCTGGGATCGAGGAAGGCGCCAAGCACCACCGGCACGTCTTCCATGCTCTTGGCGAACAGTTCGTCGTGGCTGGGAAGATCGGCCAGGCTGGCATCCAGCCCCTCGCCCCGGCCCAGCTGGTCATACCGCGCGATGATCGCTTCGGGAGAGGTGCGGTCGGGCTCCGAGAACACCACGTCATAGGCAATCGTGATCGCGCCTGCCTCACCCAGGCGGCGGTTGAGTTCGGCAAGATCGGTGCGCGGCCACGGCCACTGGCCCAGCTGTTCGATGGAAGCCTCGTCAATGTCGACCACAGCGACCAGTTCCGCGCCGCTATCCTCGCGCGGGGCCATGCGCTGGTAGGCGTCGAACACCTGCAAGCGCACCCGCTCCAGCGGGCCGAAATCGGTCAATTGCAGCAGGAAGACCAGCGCCAGCACCACCAGCCCGGCCACCACCGGTCCCGCGCCCGCAATCTTCCGGATGACTGCTTTCATCCCCAAGCCTCCTGCCGAAGCTTGTCGGCGCATTTGGCCTATGCGTCAAACCTCGCAATGGCAAAGGCGCCGTGGTTCAGGCCGCGTCGCGCGCCGGTTCTTCGGGCGGTGCCAGCGCGCGACCTGTTTGCAGGCGGTTCCACAGGTCGAGCGCGGCAACCTTGTAGCCTTCGGCCAGGGTGGGATAGTTGAAGCTGTTCTCCACGAAATAGTCGATCGTCCCGCCCAGGTTGATCACCGCCTGCCCGATGTGGACCAGTTCGCTGGCGCCCTCGCCCACGATGTGCACGCCGATCAGCTTGCGGCTGTCGGCATCGCAGATCAGCTTGAGCACGCCCGCCTCCAGCCCCATGATATGCCCGCGCGATGTTTCGCGGAACCGCGCCACGCCGCATTCGTAACGGATGCCGGTCGCGCGCGCGGCCTCCTCGGTCAGGCCGACGGAGGACAGTTCGGGCACCGAATAGACGCCATAGGGCGGGCTCTGCCCGTCTGTCGCAATCGTGGCGCCAAAGGCGTGGCACGCCGCCGCCCGGCCCTGCTCCATCGAGGTGGAGGCAAGGCTGGGAAAGCCGATCACGTCGCCAGCGGCATAGATGTCCGGGTGGCTGGTCTGGAAAGTCTTGCGGTCCACCACCAGCCGTCCGCGCTCGTCAGGCTCCAGCCCGCAGGCATCCAGCCCCAGCTGGTCGGTAGCGCCCACCCGGCCCGCGGCGAACAGCACCATCTCGCTTTCCGCCAGCCGCCCGTCGTTCAGCACGCAGACCGGATTGCCCGCCTCGCTGAACATCACCTGCCGCACCGAACAGCCCAGCCGCAGCGAAATGCCACGATCGCGCATGGCATAGGTGAGGTGCGCCACGATTTCCGCGTCGATGAAGTCCAGCAGTTGTTCGCGCGGTTCCACCAGGGTCACCGGCACGTCGAGCGCGCTAAGGATGGTGGCATATTCCAGCCCGATCACCCCGCCGCCAACCACCGTCAGACTGCGCGGCACGCGGGGGTTGAGGATGAAGTCGTCGCTGTCGAGCACGCTTTCGCCGTTGAAGGGGATGTGCGGCGGGCGATAGGGGCGCGTACCCACCGAGACAAGCACCTTGCGTGCTTCCACCAGTTCCTCGATCCGTGAACCGTCCAGTTCGCGCTCCACCATGATCCTGTGGGCATCGACGAAGCGGCCACGCCCGCACAAGGTGCGCACGCCGTTGCGGGCAAACTGGTGTTCCAGCACGGCCACTTCGTAGTCGAGCGTCTTGCCCAGCCGATGGCCGAGGTCACCCGCCTTGATCGAACTGCGGCAGCGATAGCCCTGGCCATAAAAGGCCCGCTCGCGCCAACCGGACAGGTTGAGCGCGGTTTCGCGCAGGGTCTTGGACGGGATCGTGCCGGTGTGCACCGACACCCCGCCAACCTTGGCCCGATCGTCGATGACCAGCACCGACTTGCCCAGCTTGGCTGCCTGGATCGCCGCGCGACGGCCCGCCGGGCCTGCGCCGAGTATCACGAAATCATATTGAGCCATGGTGCCTCCTCCTCACCGAGGACGGTCAGCACCGGCACGGCTTATCCGCCCGCAAAACCACCTAGTGGGTGTTTCAGCCTTCCTCAAAGGCGCCATGGCCAGATGGCGGTGCGACCTGATCGTCGAGTCCGGGGGGGCTCTTGTAGCGGAATTGACAATCTGAAGAAGAAACCGGGCTGATCCTCTTGTTTGGATAAGATTTTATGCCCCGTGCCGCCATGCTTCCCCAACCCTCCAGTTCACTTGAGGTTCCGGAGATTGAAGGGGCAGACGATCCTTTCGTGATACTATTCGAAAGCGCGCCATGCGGGCTTCTCCTGCTGGACGAGGATTACGTTGTCCTGGCTGCGAACCAGGCTGCGGCGGAGATGTTCGGCTATGCCACCAAGCGCCTGCCGGGGCGCAGCCTCGCCAGCCTGCTGCCACAGCGTTTTGCCGACCTCGATCTGTCGCCGCATGGTGACGACCTGTCCGGCCTGCGCAGCGACGGCATGGAATTTCCGCTTGCCCTGGCATGTGAAGGCGTGGCGGGCGGATGCACCCTTGTCATGCTGACAGACCTGACCAGCCACGAACGCTCGCGCCGGGAACTTCGCCAGGCGCGCACACTGTTCGAGGAACTGGCCTACGTTGCCGCGCACGATCTGCGCACCCCGATCTGGGGCATGGCCAACCTCACGGGGCTGCTGCGGCACGACCTCAACGTGGGTGACATTGCGCGGGCGAAGAATACATTGAAGCGCATCGACCAGCGCGTGACGGCGATGGAAAAGCTGGTCGAGGATCTCCTCGCCTATGCCCGGTGCGATGCCCAGGCGGCAAGGCTCGAACCCATAGATTTCAAGCAGGTGGTTGGCGATATTGTCGCAGACTTCGAGGACTATCCCGATTTCACCATCCAGCAGGACTTGCTGGTGCCGGACTTCATCGGGGCGAAGGCCGATCTCGCCAAGGTATTGCGGCAGCTGGTCGCCAACGCCCTGCAACACCATGATCGCGCCGATGGCACGCTAAAGATTTCGGCCCGCGCCTATGGCGAACATTGCGTGATCGAAGTGAGCGACGATGGACCGGGCATTCCCGCCGCTGCCGCCGAGCGCATTTTCCGCCCGTTCCAGGCGCTGGATGCAGATGGGCCTGCGGGTGCCGGACTGGGGCTGGCGATCGCGCAACGGCTTGCCCTGCGGAACGGCGCGGAACTCGCGCTGCTCCCCTCGGATGGACGCGGAGCCAGCTTCCACCTCGCCTGGCCGCTGCATCCGCGCGCTGACCGCCATGGGTGAGGCGGCCCTCGACATCGTGGTGGTGGACGATGACGATATCGTCCCCGAGCTCGTGGCCAATGCCCTGGCCCCCTGTGCCGGCAGCTATCGCGTGCTGGCCGCAGAGGATGGCGCTGCCGGGCTGGAGCTGTTGCGTGAGCGGCGCGCCTCCGGCCCGCGGCGACCGCACCTGGTGCTGCTCGACCTCAACATGCCGCGCATGAACGGGATGGAGTTTCTGGATGCCCTGCGCGCCGATCCCCTGTTGCGCGGGACCGTGGTGTTCGTGTTGTCCACATCCGACACCGAACTGGACCGGGCGCGCGCCTATGACCGGCAGGTGGCCGGATACCTGGTGAAATCGCGGCAGGGGCCGCAGCTGCGCGAACTGGCAGGGCTGGTCGACGCCTATCGCAAGGCCGTGCTGTTTCCCGGCTAGCCGAAGAACGAGCGGGCGATATCGCTGATATCGGCGCGCACGCCCGCGATGGCCCTGGCATCGAACTGCCGCAGCGATCCCGTCAGCCGCAGGATCATCGAACGGTAGAAGGTATCGAGTGGCTGCGAGACGGGGTTGTCCCGGTCCAGGCCCGAAAGCAGCACGGTCAGCCCCAGTTGCGCGCGTTCCAGTGCCTTGCGGCGGATGTCGGGCCGCTGCTGGCCGTGCGCCCACAAGGCCCGGTCGAGCGCGCTTTCGAGATCCTCGAAGCACAGCCGCACCAGGTCCGGCCCGGCCAGCCCGGCCACGTGGGCTTCGAAATCGACGCGGCGGTATGCCTGCGCGGGGTCAGCCAGTCCCAGCATGTCAGTTGCTCTTCGCCGTCCACATGGCGATCTGGTTCTGGATGAACGACAGGGTCGACTGCGATGCGGAAACGCTGCGATCGGTGGCGGCGAATTCCTTCACCATCCGCGCCCGCAACGCCTCCTGCTGGTCGGCAATCTTCGCGCGCTTCTCGTCGAGCTGTTGCAGCTGGTCGGTGTAGCGGGTCAGCGAACCGCCCAGCGTGCCGGGATCGGTGCGGCTGCCCATGGCGCGCGACAGGTTGTCGATCGAGGCATAGACGCCATAGAGGCCGGTAGTGAACATGGCGCCAGCCGCCGCCGGGCTGTCGGTGAGGGTCTTCTGCAACCGCTCGCTGTCGAGCTGGAACTTGCCCTCGCGCGTGCGCACCAGGCCAAGGTCTGCCAGCGTCGAAGGCTCGCCCTCCGCCGCGCCGGGCATGATGATATCTGTGCTGAGGCCGACCAGCGCCCGCTTCAGCGCGCGCGCGCCGGGATCGTTGCCCAGGTCGCCGCCCAGCGGGGCAGCCAGCTCGGCCAGCGAAGCCGCCATGTCGTTCAGCGCGGCCACGAAATCGCCCATCATCGTGGTGATCTGGGTGCTCTTGTCGGCATAGCTGATCTGCGTCGGCGCGCCCTGGTTGGTGCCGGTAAGCGTCAGCACCAGGCCGCCGGGCAGCCCGGACACCTTGTTGCTGGCGCTGGTCATGGCCAGGCCGTCGAACAAGAAGGCCGCATCGGCAGAGGAAGCTTTCAGCTGGCCCGCGTCGGTCGCCGGATCCCAGGCGAGGTAGTCGATATTGCCCGCCGCCGGTGTGCCGCCGCTGGCGCTGGCGCCGCTGGCTTCGATCACGAAGGCACGCGCCGCGCCTTCCTCGCCCTTCACCACCAGCTTTGCCCCGCTTGCGGTGTTGGCGACATAGGCATCAAGGCCGCTGCCGGAGGAGCGGATCTTCTCGGCCACGTCGGCCAGGGTATCGGTAGCGGTTACGTCGATCACCAGCGGATCGGCACTGCCGTCGGCGGTGAAAGTGCTGCTGGCGATGGTGCCGAAACGCAGGGTCAGCTGCCCCTCCCCCACCAGGTCGGTGGCGGCGGAATAGCCGTTGCTGGCCAGCGTCTGCGCACTCGCCAGCGCGGTCACTTCCAGCGAATAGCTGCCGCGACCGCTGCTGCCGGCCAGCACCGTGGCTTGCGCGACGGCAGGATTGGCCAGGCTGGCCGAAGGCGCCAGATCGCCGGAGCGGATGCGATCGCCCAGTGCGGAGGACAGCTGGCTCAGCAGGTTGCGCAGGGTCGATGCCCCGGAAATCTTCGCCTCCAGCTGCTGGCTACGGCTGTCGAGCTGGCTCACCTGCGCCAGGAAGCGGGCTTCGGCCAGGTCGCTGGCCAGCTTGGCCATGTCCACGCCGCTGCCTGCGCCCAGCGTGCTGATGATCGATGATGTGGTGCTTGTTTCCATGCCCCGAAGGACGGCCGCCCGGCCCGCTGATTAAGGCGCGGAAAGCTTGCCCTCGGCATCGAAATGCAGTTCCAGCGGCACCGTGATCGCCGGGCGCGGCGGGCTTTCACCGCGCTTCAGCGACATGACGAAGGCCAGCACGCTGGCGATCGCGGAATACAGCTCTGCACGCACCATCTGCTGTTCGCGGGTGGTGAAATAGACCGCGCGGGCCAGCACCGGGTATTCCAGCGTCGGCACGCCCATTTCAGCGGCCATTTCGCGCATGGCCAGCGCCTTCTCGCCGCGCCCCTTTGCCAGCACATAGGGGGCCGAGGCAAGGTCAGGATCGTAGGCCATGGCCACGGCGAAGTGGCTGGGATTGGTCAGTACGAACTGCGCCTTCTGCATGGCGGGCGCCAGGCTGCCGCGCGCCATGTCGCGCTGGCGCTGGCGGATGGCGGCCTTCTTCTCGGGCGCGCCTTCCTGTTCCTTGTGCTCGTCGCGCAGTTCCTGCCCGGTCATCTTCAGCTGCGACAGGCGGCGGACGAACTGGATCGGCCAGTCGATCAGGGCGATCAGCAGCAGCCCGCCGGCCAGCAACAGCAGCAGGGTGGAAATGGCTTCCCACGCGGCGCCCAGCTGGCCGGACAGCTCTCCACGTCCCAGCGAGAGGACGGCCAGCAGGTGCGCCGCCCCCCAGTGCCAGGCTATCGCGCCCAGCAGGGCCAGCTTGGCCAGGCTCTTGCCCAGTTCGATCCAGCCCTGCGGCCCGAACATGCGCTTCAGCCCCGCCATGGGATTTACCCGCGAAGCCTTGGGCGCCATGTTGCCGATCACCCAGGCGCCGCGCCCGGACAGCAGTTGCGCCGCCATGGTCACCGCCATCACCGCCAGCCCCAGCGTCAGGATCGGAGGCAGCAGCGACCAGGCCAGATCCTGCAACATCTGCCCCGGCTGGAAACTCTCCAGCGCGCCGCGATCGAAGAAAAGGCTGGTCTGCGCGCCCAGTTCCATTCGCGCCAGCAGCCACGGCCCCGCCAGCTTGAGCCACAAGGCCCCTGCCCCTACAGCTGCCGCCGTTGCCACTTCGCGCGAACGCAGGACATTGCCCTTGCCCACGGCATCGCGCAGGCGCTTCTCGCTGGGGGCGTGGGATTTTTCGCCGGCCGGTTGATCGCTCACGGCTGCACCGCCTGCCCCGCCTGGGCGATGGCCTGGGCGGACAGCGTGACGAACTGCTCGTTCACCATGGGCAAGGCCGCGATCAGTGCGGCCAGGCCCGCCAGCACGCTGGCCGGAAGACCCAGCGCGAACAGGTTGAGCGAAGGCGCCGAACGGCTGACCACGCCCGTCACCAGCTGCACCAGCAGCAGCGCCAGCACGATCGGCAGGGCAATCGCCACCGCCGTGGCCAGCGCCTGGGTGAAGAAACTCGCCACCAGCCAGCCGCGGTCGGCCATGGCCATGTCGCTGCCTGGCGGCAGCAGGGCATAGCTTTCCACCAGCAGCCGCATCCACAGCAGGTGGCCGCCGGTGGCGAGGAACACCAGCGTCATCACGATGGTGAAGAACTGCCCCACCACGCCCGACTGGCTGCCGCTGGACGGATCGACCGCCGTGGCCATGGCCATGCCCATGCCGCCCGCGATCTGCTCGCCCGCCATCAGCGGCGCGGCGAAGGATATCTGCAAGACCATGCCCAGCGTAAAGCCGATCACCGCTTCGCTGAGCAGGCTGACCAGCGTGGGCAAGGCCAGCAGGTTATCAGGCAGGTCAACCGGCACCCAGTTGAGCACGAATATGCCCAGCGCCATGGCCACCACGGTGCGCACCTGCATCGGCACCAGCCTTGAGCCGAACACCGGCGCGGCCAGCATGGCGGCCCCCACCCGCACCAGCACGAATACCAGCGCCCACAGCTGCGTCTCCCACAGGCCCAGGCCGAAGTCGGGCAGGATCACTGGGTGGCGATCCCGGCGATCTGGGCGAAGATCTCGCGTGCGAAATCACCCACCAGCCCCAACATGCTGGCCCCCATCACCACCAGCACCACGGCCACCACCGCCAGCTTGGGCACGAAGGTCAGGGTCTGTTCGTTGACCGATGTCGCGGCCTGCACCACGCCCACCAGAAGGCCCACCACCAGCGCAGACAGCAGGATCGGCGCGGCCACCAGGGCGGCGGTCCACAGCATCCGGTCCACCAGCGCAAACAGCGCGGAACTCTCGTCCATCATGCGTCTCCCGCTACCCGAAGCTCATGGCGAGCGAGCCCATCAGCAGCGCCCATCCGTCGACAAGAACGAACAGCAACAGCTTGAATGGCAAGGATATGATTGTGGGTGACAGCATCATCATGCCCAGGCTCATCAGCACGCTGGCCACCACCAGGTCGATCACCAGGAAGGGCAGGAACAGCATGAAGCCGATCTGGAAGGCGGTCTTCAGTTCGCTGGTGACAAAGGCGGGCAACAGGATCGAGAACGGCACATCGGCAGCGCTGGCGAAGTCCCCTTGCCCGGCCATGTCGGCAAACATGGCCAGGTCGCTTTCGCGCGTCTGGCGGATCATGAAGGTGGCGAAGGCGTCACCTGCGCGTTCGATGGCGACGTCGGCCTCCACCTGCCCGGCGGAATAGGGTTCGATGGCATTGGCGTTCACCGCTTCCAGCGTGGGCGCCATCACGAACAGCGACAGGAACAGCGACAGCCCGATCAGCACCTGGTTGGGCGGTGACTGTTGCAGGCCCAGCGCCTGCCGCAGGATTGCCAGCACCACCACGATGCGGGTGAAGCTGGTCATCATCAGCACCAGCGCAGGCAGGATCGTGAGCAGGCCCATCACCAACAGCACTTGCAGCGACAGCGACAGCGGTGTGCCATCGCCGCCCGCAGCGCCATCCAGCGCGCGTTCCAACGCCCCGCCGACGCCTGCCGCAGGGGCAGCGGCATGGGCCATGTCGGGCATCACGGCCAGCAGCAGGGCAACCAGGCCCAGCATGGCGTAACGACGCATCATGCCCGGTCCTCCGCCTTGGGAGCTTCGGCCAGGCGCACCAGCCCGTTGCGGGTGGCCCCCACCAGGATCTCGCGCCCGTGGAATTCGATCACGGCAAGCCGCATCCCCGGCGCGAGCATGGTCGTCTCCACCAGCCTCGCCGCCTTGTCGGCGCTGCGCTGGCCCAGCCGCTGCCCCAGCCCGGCCTGCGCCTTGCGCGCCAGCCACAGGCTGCCCCAGATCATGCCGCCCAGCAGCGGCAGCAACAGCATCAGCTTGATGACGTACCAGACCATCAGGCCGCCTCCGCCCCGCGCCGGTCACCCGCCAGTTCGACCACGCGCAAGGCGAAGCGGTCGCCCTCGGTAATCACTTCGCCGCGAGCGATGGCCTTGCCGTTGACGTAGACATCCAGCAGCTCGTCCACCTGCCGTTCGAGCGGGACCACGGCGTTCTCCACCAGTCCCAGCACGTCCTTCAGCGGCATTCGGGTGCGCCCCAGCTCCACGCTCAGCATCACCTCGACATCGCTGATCAGGTCCAGCGCGCGCATCTTGTCAGTCATTTTCGATTCCCTTCGCATTCCAGGCCAATTGGGTAAGGCGCAGGGCCAGCGCACCATCGCTGGTGCCGATCTGGCCGCGTCCGATTTCGGTTCCGGCGATCCGCAGCCGTGCCTGCCCGGTGATCGCCAGCGGCAGCACATCGCCCGGCGCCAGCCGCGACACGCGCGACACCGGCACCCGCATTTCCGCGAGCACCGCAGTCAGCGGCATGGCCAGGCCATCGAAAGGCGCGGCATCAGGGTGGCGGCGGTCACCGCGATCGCGCGACACGGCGGGGGCCGAATTGCCATCCAGCAGGCGGGCGGCATGGTCGTGCCGCAGGATCAGCAGCAGCTGCCATTCGCCCTGTCCCGCGCGCGCCACAGTGGCGCGCAACAGCAGGAAATCGTCGCCGTCTCCCGCGCTGACGAACTTGCCCAGCACCTCGCTGCGCGCCGCCAGCGCCAGCGGCGAAGGCTGTTCGAACGCCGTTCCCAGCGCCTCGCCAACTGCATTTGCCAGCCGCGTGACCACCAGGTCCGCCGATGCGGGCAGCCGTTCGGGCCGCGCCGCATTCCATGCTCCCGCGCCGCCAAACACCTGATCGGTCAGCACCAGTGCATCGGCATGGTTGAGCGACAGCACCAGCTGCGCCGATCTGGCATCAGTGAACAGGCAGTTCACCGCCACCGGGTCCACCAGCTTGTGCAGCTTGGGCGCGAAGGCGCGCTCCACCTTGCCGCAGCTGACTTGCGGCTTGGCTCCCAGCAGGTCTGCCAGGGCATCGGCCAGCGCGCGTTCCAGCCGCTGGGCCGCCTGGCCCAGCGCGGCAGCGATCTCGCCCGGCTGCGGCGGCCGCTTGACCAGCCGTGCAGAATGCTGCGCCAGCGCGCGTTCGGCAATCAGGGCGCCTTCGGGCCTCACTGGACGATAAACCCCTGGAAGTAGACGGCATCCACCCCGCCGAAGCCTTCCTCCTCCTCCAGCACGCGGTTGATCGCAGCGACCAGGCGCTGTTTCAGCCGTTCCTTGCCCTCGACGGTATAGGCATCGTCCTCCGGCGTATTGGCCAGTTCGACCAGGATCGCGGAACGGATCGCCAGTTCGTGTTCGCCCATCCACTGGATCACGCGGCCGTCGTAATGGGTGCTCGCGGCCAGGCTCACCTGCAAGAGGCCGGGCGAATCCGCCAGGTTGGAGGTGAAGCCTTCCTCGAAGGTGTAGTAGGCGGTGCGATATTCGCTGCCGCCTTCGCCGTGAACCACTTCCGGGCCTTCGGCATGTTCGCCTTCCCCGCCGGCGGGGGCATAGGGGTCTTCATCGTCCTTGCCGATCAGCTGCGGGACATCGGGTTGCTGCGCGCCTTCGTCGTGGCTGCCAAGCAGGCCCGCCGCCACCGCGCCATAGGCACCGCCTGCACCTGCACCCAGCAGGGCGACTGCCCCCACCACCAGCTTCAGCTTGCCGCCCTTGGCCTTGCCTTCGGCGGGCTTGTCAGTGTCCTTGGTCTTGCTCATCGGTCATCTCCGGAAAGGTGGTCAGGCGAACAGGCCGCCCTGGTGGCGCGAGGCATTGGCCTCGGCCTGTTCGCCGCTGGGACGCGGCAATTGTTCGGCCACCGGGCGATCGCGCCGCGGCGCCTGCTGATCGTGCTGCTGGCGCGAGGCTTGCGGGTCGGCCTGCGGAGCCGCGCCCTGCTGCTGCGAAGCGGTGAACTGCGATGCGCCGTCCTGGCGCTGCGCCGGGGCATCGCTGCGCGCAGCCTCTGCCAGCGCGGCCTGCGCGGCGGGGGCAAAGCCGCTGTGCTGGCTGGTCATGGCCACTTTCAGCCCCTGCCCGTTCAGATCGAAGGCCAGCGAGACCTGCCCGAACTCGCGGTGCGACAGCTGCATCTCGGCGCGACCGGGCCGCGACAGCTCGCGGGCTTCGGTCAGACGGTCGATCACCTGCGCGAAATCGTGGCGTGGCATGTCCTGCGGCGCGGCGGTGAGCACGACTGGCGCGGGCGCGGGGCTGACGGGTTGCGGCGGAGTAATGATAGGCGCAACGGGGGGAACATTGGGCAAGGGGTTGGCGGACGGCGCAACCGGCGCGGAAGCGGGTACCACGCTACGGGCAGCGGCCGGTTCGGGCGCGGCCTCGCCCCCTTCACCTTCCGGCACCAGCGGCAAGCGCGGTGCAGAGATCTCCTTCGCCACCGGCAAGGCCAGCGGAGCGGAAGGCAGCGCGGCCAGCTGCACCACGGTCGGCTGCACGGGAACGGTCGGTTGCGCCACCGGCAGGGCGGGCAGCGACAATTCGATCGCGTCCTGCGCAACCGGCTGGACGACTGTAATGACTTGCGACGCGGCGGGCATGGCAACGCTGGCCTGAACCGCGATTGGTGCCGGTGCGGCTGCCTGCGCGATAATGGGCGCCAGTGCAGGCGCTGGTGCAGGCGCCAGTGCAGGCGCAGCCTCACCCGAAGGCGGCATCGTAGCGGGTTGCACCGGCTGCAACCGCACCGGCACCACGCGTGCGGCACGCGGTGCGTCCTCTCCAGCAGTCACAGTCACCGGCTGCGGCTGCGGCGACGGGGCAATGACCACCGGCAAGGCGACGGCAGGCAGCGGCAACATATTGCCGCCTGCAACCGGCAAGGGATTGCCGCTTTCGCCGGGTTCCACCGCGTCGACAGCTTCGGGCTCTGCCGCCTGTTCGTCGGCGGCGGAGGCGAACAGTGCGGAAAAGTCCTCGCTCGCCTCTCCCTCGACACCCGTAACCAGGCCATCACCCAGCGAGAGCACGGGAACGGCAGGAATACCGGCAAGGGCGGCAAGGCTGGAGGTCAGGTTCACGCGCGGTCTTTCGCTTTGGCTGGCAGTTGTCAGCTGCTTTTCAAGTTCCGTGCCAGTTCGCTGGCGGCGCGCAGTTCGGCGGCGGCATCGACCCGGCGCTGTTCGGCCAGCAGCTGGTCGCCCACCACATCATGCCGCCGTTCCGCAGCGCGCAGTTTCGCCATGGCATCGCGCGCCATGCCTTCGGCCTTGCGGCTTTCCGCGCCGGTTTCCTGCCGGATCGTCTGCAAGCCGCTGGCGAAGGCCATGCGCCGCAGCAGGTCATCGCCCGTTTCCGCGCCGCCGCCCTGCCCCAGTCCGCGCGCGATCTCGTCGCTGCGCTGGTGCAGCGTCAGCAGCTTGTGATGGACGCCCTGCGCTTCTGCCGCCTGGCTGGCGGCGCGCAGCTTCTCCACCCTGCGCAAGCGCGCCAGCCGATCGAGCCGGTCAAGCTTGCGGCGCGGCACCGGCTGGCCCCATCAACTGCGCCAGTTCGGCCACGCTTTGTGCCAGCGGCACGCGCTCGTCGCTGTCCTGCGACAGGAATGCCTCGATCGGCCCCTGCAAGGCCAGCGCGCGGTCCAGCAGCGGATCGCCGCCGGCGCGGTATGCCCCCATCATCAGGAAATCGCGATTGCTTTCGTGCGCCGCGATCAGCGCGCGCAGCATGTTGGCCTGGCGGCGGTGATCGGGCGCGGCCACATCGGCCATCACCCGGCTCAGCGAAGCGGGAATGTCAAAGGCGGGATAGCGCCCGCGCTGGGCGATCTCGCGGCTCAGCACCACGTGGCCGTCCAGGATGGCGCGCGCGGTATCGACCACCGGGTCGGTATGATCGTCGCCATCGGCCAGCACCGAGTAGATGCCGGTGATCGATCCGCCACTGCGGTGCGAATTGCCCGCGCGCTCGATCAGCTTGGTCAGCGTGGCCAGGGCCGATGGCGGATAGCCGCGCGATGCGCCCGTCTCGCCCAGCGACAGCGCCAGTTCGCGCGCGGCGTGCGCCACGCGGGTGAGGCTGTCGAGCACCAGCAGCACGCGCTTGCCCTGCGCGCGGAAATATTCGGCCAGCGATGTCGCCAGCTGCGCCCCGCGCAGGCGGAGGTTCGCCGCGTGGTCTGACGGTACGGCCACCAGCACGGTTCGGCGCTTGCGTTCACCGCGCATGTGGCGGTGGACGAAGTCCGACACTTCGCGTGCGCGCTCGCCGATCAGGCCCACCACCACCACGTCGCAGTCCGCGCCGCGCAGCATCATGTCGAGCAGGGTGGACTTGCCCACCCCCGATCCCGCCACCACGCCGATGCGCTGGCCCACGCCCATGGTCACCAGCGCGTTCAGGGCACGGATGCCGCAATCAAAGGGTTCCACCACCGATGCCCGGTCGAGCGGCTTGTCGCGCTGGCCGTCGAGCGGCCATGCCTGCCCGGCCTTGACCGGGGCCAGGCCGTCGATCGGCTGCCCCAGCGCATCCACCGCGCGGCCAAGGAATTCCTCCCCCACCCGCACCAGTCCCGGCTGCCCCTCTGCCCGCACCAGCGCGCCGGGTTGCAGCCGCACGGTATCGCCCAGCAGCATCATCAGGCTGAGGCCGCCGCGAAAGCCGATCACTTCCGCCGCCGGAGCCGGTTCACCCGGCGCGGCCTCGGCCCGGCACAAGGTGCCGATGGGGGCGTTGAGGCCCGACACGCCGATCAGCCCTCCGTCGCAGCTGACGATGCGGCCCAGCCGCCGGGGCGCCATGTCCAGCGTGGCAGCCGCAGCGCGCATCTGCGCCAGTTCGCCGTTCAGCAGGTTCAGCACAGGCCCAGCGCCTCGCGCAGCGCCGCGCGCCATTCGCCCGGCCCATCGCGCAGCGCGCCATCGGCGGTGTCGAAATGGACGGTGCCGCGTTCGAGCCGCGGATCGGGGTCGATCGTCCAGCTGGCGGCGAATTCTGCGTCGAGCAGCGCCACGTCGTCCGGGTGCAGGCGCAGCCGGGCCTGCGCGACATCATCCTTCAGGCAAGCTGCCGCCTGTGTGCAGCGCGCCTGCAAGGCGGCGGCGTCGATGGCGAGCGGGGCCAGCGTGGCTTCGCACAGCAAGGCCACCGTTTCGGCAAGGCGCATGGCGAGATCCTGCTGCAAGTGCTCGTCGAGGCGTTGCAGCGACAGCTTCAGCGCCGCGCGCGCCGCGCCTTCGCTGGCCATCTGCGCCAGCGCCGCCTGCCGCCCGCGCGCTTCGGCGTCGGCCAGCAGGTCCGCCATGATCGCGTCTGCCGGATCGGGTTCGTCGGCAGCGACAGGCGACGGCGAATAGCGCGCGGCGGGCCGGAACCCGCCCCCCTCGCCCAGCTGGTTGAACCAGGCAGCGGGAGAACGCGGTTCGGCCCGGCGATCGCCGCCTGGCGGCGCCGCGAACAGCGGCTCAAACGAACTCGCCATCGTCGGCTCCCAGGCTGATCTCGCCATCGTCGGCCAGCTTGCGGGCCGTGGCGACCATGGCCTTCTGCGCCTTGGCAACGTCCTCGCGCTTCAGGCGGCCGCGCATCTCGATCTCGTCGCGCACCCCGTCGGCGGCGCGGCTGGACATGGCGGCGAAGAACGGCGTGCGGGCGGCTTCGTCGAGGCCCTTCAGCGCATCGACCAGCACTTCGCTCTCCACATCGCGCAGCAGGCGGCCCATGGCCATGACGTCGAGCGCGAAGAGCATCTCGAAGGTGAACATCTCGGCTTCAATGGCCTTGGCCAACGCAGCGTCCTTCTGGGTGATCGCGGGCATGACCACGGCCCCCACCGGGCGCGCAGCCAGGTTGATCAGCTCGGCCGCTTCGCGCGCCCCGCCCATTTCCAGCGCGGCACGGCCAAACCGCTGCGCGATCCGGCTGGAGAGCAGTTCGTCGAGCATCTCCATGGCCAGCCCCGAAACCTGGCGCATCCGGGCGATCCGTTCGACCAGGTCGGGCTGCACGGTGGCGGGCAGCAGCGAAAGCAGTTCCGCCGCCGGTTCGGCATCCAGCAGCAGCAGCAGCACCGCCACCGCCTGCGGATGTTCGCCTTCCAGCAGGCCCAGCAGCACCGGCGGCGCCAGCCAGCGCGCCAGTTCCAGCGAGCGCGGCCCTTCGACCGGGCCTATCCGCTGCATGATCGAATCCGCCTTCACCTCGCCCAGCGCGCGAGTCATCCGCTGGCGCAACTGCGCGGGGCGATCGTGGGCGGACAGGGTGGAATCGTCAGCCAGCCGCACGAAGCCCTCGATGGCCCCGGCGATCCGTTCCGGCCCGACTTCGCCCAGGGCGATCATCTTCTCGCCAATCAGCTGCAATTCGTCCGGCTCCAGCCGCCCAAGCAGGCTGGCGGCCTCGTCGTCATCCATCAGCATCAGGATGACGGCGGCGCGTTCGGCATTGCAGGCGGCCAGCGGCGCGGTCATGCGCCGTTGCCTTCGATGGGCGCGGCGAGCATCCGCCGCAGCGCGATCACCGCGCGTTCGGGCTGTTCGGCAGCCAGGCGGCGCGCCAGTTCGACCTGTTCGCCAAGGTCGTGGTGCACACCCGCCTGCGGGTGCGGCGAGGCGGCGGCAATGGCGCGCTCCGCCGGTTCGATCCCCTCGTCCTCACCGTCGTCATCACCACCGCTCCCGCCGCGCAGCGCCTTCAGGATCGGGCGCATCCCCAGCAGCAGGACCAGCAGCACCGCCAGCAGGCCCGAGCCATAGCGCAGCGCCATGTCGAACCAGCCCGTCTCGTAGAACGGCGTCTCCACCTCCTCGACCGGCTCGAACGCGCCCGCGATCACGGTCACCGTATCACCGCGTTCGGTGCTGGCACCCACGGCGGCGGCAACCAGTTCGCGCACCTGATCGGCGGTGGCAGGCGCGATGGCCTGCAAGGCTTCATCGCTCAGCGCGACCGCCACCGAGATGCGCCGCACTCCGCCGGGCCGGGTAGAGGATACTGCCACCTCGCGGCCCACTTCGTACACACGCTGGGCGCTGTTCTGGCCCGTTTGCGGTGTGGTTGTACCCGCTTGCGAACCGCCCTGCGGTGCGCCTTCCTCCAGGGTGGTGGGATCGGGCGGCGTGTTGCTGGTGGCGCCGGGAACCCCGCCCGCCAGCGCCTCGCCACCCTGGGTGGACGAGCTTTCGCTCTCCGAACGGATCACGCCGGGATCGTCATAACTCTCTCGCGCGCTGGTGACTTCTGACAGGTCCAGTTCTACCTGCACCTGGCTTGAGAAGTTGCCCGCCCCGATCATCGGCGTGAGCAGTTGCGACACCTGCAATTGCAGCTTGTCCTCGAACTCGCGTTGCAGGTCGAGCTGGTCGTCCGGCTCTCCGCCCACGTCGGACAGCAGGCGGCCCTGCTGGTCCACCACGCGCACGTCCTGCGGCGAAAGGCCCGGCACCGATCCGGCCACCAGGTTGACCACGGCGCCCACCTGTTCAGGCGTCAGCCCGCGCCCGCGTGCCAGCCGCAGCATCACCGATGCCGTGGGCGCCACGTTGTCGCGCACGAATACCGATCGTTCGGGCGATGCGAGGTGGACGCGCGCGCTTTCGACACCGTCGATTTCCTCGATGGTGCGCACCAGTTCCTGTTCGCGCACATTGCGCAGGCGTTCGCCTTCCAGCGTGCGGCTGGAACCGAGCGGGATCGAATCGAGCAGTTCGATCGAGTTGTCGGGACTGGCGAGGCCCCCATCCGCCGCCACCAGCATCCGCGCGCGGTAGAGATCGTCCTCCGGCACCGAGAGCATCCCGGTGGCCGGGTCGATCTCGTAGTCGATCCCCGCCGTTTCCAGCGAGGTGACCACGGCAGCGCGTTCGCCATCGGACAGCGACGAGTAGAGCACCCGCTGCGGCTCACCCGCCAGCGCCAGGTACAGCGCGCCGGTGCCTGCCAGCAGCGCCACCCCCGCCAGCGCAGGCAAGGCGCGGCGAATGGCGGGCTGTGCGGCCAGCCCTTGCAGGCGTGCGGTAAAGTCGCCTGCCAGCGAAGGCGTTGCAAGGTCGCGCGGTGCGGCGGTTGTCATGGCGGCGGTGTCGGCCATCTATCACACCCCCATCCGCATGATTTCCTGGTAGGCGCTCAGCAGGCGGTTGCGCACCTGCAAGGTCGCCTCGAAGGCGACGCTCGATTCCTGGCGTGCCAGCATCACCTGCGCCACGTCAGTCACCTCGCCGCGTTCGTAGGCGGCGGTGATGTCCGCCGCCTTCGCCTGCGACTGGTTCACCGCCTCCAGCGAAGTGCGCAGGGTATCGGCAAAGCCGCCATTGGCGGGCTGCGCCTGAATGGCGCCGGTGGCATCGCTGGCCCCGGCCTCGCGCAGGCTGCGCAGCGCGTCGGACTGCTGCAACACCTGCTGGCGCAGCGCCAGTACCTGTTGCAGCGCCCCGGTGTTGGCGGTGGGCGGGATGCCGCTCATCGTCCGGCCCCGGCAGCAAGCAGCCCGGCCTCGCGCATCGAGGCGAGCCGGTAGCGCAGCGTGCGCTCGGAGATACCGAGCGAGCGGGCGGTGGCGAGACGGTTGCCGTCGTGTCGGTCAAGCGTATCGAGAATGGCCTGCGCTTCGGAATTGCGGGCGATGGCGTGCAGCCTGGCTCCGCTCGCCAGGTCCCGCACTTGCGGCACGGTGACGGCGGACACGGGACGATCGAACACCACGTGCTCGGCGCCGATCTGGCTGGCATCGCCTGCCAGCACCAGCGCGCGGCGGATCACGTTCTCCAGTTCACGCACGTTGCCCGGCCAGGGGTGCGCTTCGAGCAGGTCGAGCGCGG
Organism: Erythrobacter sp.; assembly: GCA_020446625.1. Taxonomy (GTDB): domain Bacteria; phylum Pseudomonadota; class Alphaproteobacteria; order Sphingomonadales; family Sphingomonadaceae; genus Alteraurantiacibacter. The sequence continues at coordinate 134 of JAGREI010000022.1, read as the reverse complement.
CTTCGCTGATCCAGGCCGGACCCGTGGCGCCGTGGCGCAGCAGCATGGCGAAGGCCAGCGGGGCAATGTCATCGCGCCGCTCGCGCAGGGCATCCAGCCGCAGCGGGAAGACGGCGAGGCGGTAGTAGAGGTCT
>JAGREI010000021.1 GCA_020446625.1 Erythrobacter sp. | reverse complement strand
AGGTTTCGCCGCGGATCACCACGCCGATGGCCACGAAACCGTCGTAGCGGTCACTTTCGGAGGCCAGCGCGATGGCGCCGGGCACTTCCAGCGCGCCGGGCACGGTGATGACATCCACCTTGTGCCCCGCCGCCTTCAGCGCATCGCGCGCGCCGGCGACAAGCATATCGTTGAGATGGCTGTAGAAACGAGCCTCGACAATCAGGAAGTGGGCCATCGGTTACTCCGGAATACGGCGTTCTTCGACCACAGTAATGCCATAGCCTTCCAGGCCAACAACATTGTGTGTCGAATTGGTGAGCAGGATCATCTCGGTCACGCCCAGGTCGGCCAGGATCTGCGCGCCGATACCGTATTCGCGCAGTTCCGAATTGGTGCTGGCAACGCCTGCAACCTCGTCCTGCAAGGATTGCGGCTTGTTCGGCATCAGCAGCACGATCAGGCCCGCGCCTTCGCGTCCGATCACTTCCATCGACCGTTGCAGCACGCGCTTGCGCTGACCCGGCCGCCCCAGCACGTCATCGAAGATGGAGATGGCGTGCATCCGGGTCAGCACCGGCTGGCCGGGGACGACATGGCCCTTTTGCAGCACGATATGCACCGCGCCGTCGACCTTGTTGCGGTAGGGCATGACCTTCCAGTCGCCGCCGTAATCGGACTGGAAAGCGCCTTCGCTGGCGCGTTCGACCAGGTGATCGTTGCGCATCCGGTATGCGATCAGGTCGCGGATGGTGCCGATCTTCATGCCGTGCTTGCGGGCGAAGCCGATCAGGTCTTCCAGCCGCGCCATGGTGCCGTTCTCGTTCATGATCTCGCAGATCACGCCCGATGGGTTCAGGCCCGCCAGGCGGCTGATGTCGACTGCGGCCTCGGTATGGCCGGCGCGCACCAGCACGCCGCCGTCGCGGGCGATCAGCGGGAAGACGTGGCCGGGGGTGACGATGTCGTCCGGCCCCTTGCTGGCGTCGATGGCCACCGAGACGGTGCGCGCCCGGTCAGCTGCGCTGATGCCGGTGGTCACGCCCTCGCGCGCCTCGATCGCCACGGTGAAGGCGGTTTCGTGGCGGGTGCGGTTGCGGTTGCTCATCAGTTCGAGGCCGAGACTGGCCGCGCGCTTGCTGCCCAGCGCCAGGCAGATCAGGCCGCGCCCGTGGGTGGCCATGAAGTTGATCGCATCGGGGGTGGCCATCTGCGCGGGGACGATCAGGTCGCCCTCGTTCTCGCGGTCCTCGTCGTCGACAAGGATGTACATGCGGCCGTTGCGGGCCTCCTCGATGATCTCCTCGATCCCGACGAGCACGGGTGTCTCGTCATTCTCGGTAAGGAAGCGATCGAGCTTGCCCAGCGTGTCAGCAGTGGGGTTCCAGCTGTCCTCGCCGCAATCGCGCAGGGTGTTGGCATGCAGACCGGCGGCGCGGGCGAGCCCTGCGCGGGTCATCTTTCCGTCAGCTATGATCTCGCGGACACGGGCAATGGTGATATCGTTCATATGGGTGAAGTATCACATCAAAATGTGATGACAAGTCCGCAATATCACATTGCTGTGCATTTTTCCCTTGCGCCACGATCCGGCCCGCCGCAAATAGTTCCCATGAACCATGTAGGACAGAGCCGCGAAGACCTGGTGGGCGCCTTCCGCGATGCCATGCGCCACGTCGCCGCGACGGTCTACGCGGTCACCACCAGCGAGGCCGGGACCAGTTACGGCATCCTTGCCACCGCGGTCAGCTCGCTCAGTTTCGATCCGCCGTCGCTGCTGGTCTGCATCAACCGTTCCGCTTCGCTGCATGACCCGCTGGAACGCGCCGAACGCTTCGGTGTCAATGTGCTGGGGCTGGGTAACCGCGATGTTGCCGACCACTTCATGCAGTCCGGATCCGATCGTTTCGCGGTGGGGGACTGGGTGGAAGAGCACGGCGTGCCGGTGCTTGCCAGCGCGCAGTCGAGCCTGGTCTGCCGCATTGCCCATCGCCACAGCTACGGCACGCACACCATCTTCATCGGGGAATTGCTGGCGGCTAATCACCGTGACGATGCGACGCCGCTGACCTACTTCGATCGCGATTACATCGATATCAGCAAGGCTCCGCAGCGCCCCGGCCAGGACTAGTCGCCCGTGATCGGCTGGTCGCGCAGGTCGAGCAGGTGCTGCGGCCAGCTGGGGCCGGTCCGCAAGGGCAGGTACTGGTCCACTTCGCGTTCGATCTGCCGGGCTCGCTGCCGCACTGACGGATAGACGCCGCCACGCCGGTCGCCATTCGCCGCGCGGCCTTGCGGCGTGCGCCAGAACTGCACGGCGATAAGCGGATCGTAACCGGCATTGGCGAGCAGGTGGACCGACAGCCGATCCGCCTCCACCTCTGCCCGGCGATTGGCGGCCCGGTTGCGCCCGCGTGCGGCCTGTTCGCGGCTGTTGTCGATCCCCGCTTCCTGCTTGCGGCGGCGGTGTTCGAGAATGGCATGGGCCAGCTCGTGCGCCACCACGATGGCCAATTCCTGATCCGACAAGTTGGCGGCAAAGTCATAGCGCAGCTGGATCACTCGCCCGTCAGAGGCAGCATCGGCGCCGCTGCCGCTGATTTCCACCAGCACCCGGCACCCGCGCGGAGCGGCAAGCGAGAGCGAATGCGGCTGGCCATCGCGAGCCACCAGCAAGGTTACCGATTGTTCGGGCGGAGTCGCAGCCAGCACGGCGAAAGCGCCTTCGCGCAGGTGTTCGTCAGCGGCCAGTTCGAGCGTGGCGATAGAGGTGCCGTTGATCGCCAGCACGGCATCGTCGGGGCGCAAGCCCGCCGCTTCGGCAGGCGAACCGGGTTGCACCGAGGCCACGGCCAGCAGGCCCTGAGTGAAGCGAGCGTCCGCCGCGCCGGGCGCGTACTGATCGGCACTGTGAAGGATCGCCCCGGTCAGCGGCATCGTCTGGCGGCACATGGCCGCGTTGACCGCCAGCAGGCCATCGGCCACGCGGGCGAGGCGCAGATCCTGCGCTTCGACTTGCTGCCAGTCCTGTGCCAGCACCGGTTGGCCCAGTGCCAGCAGCACTGCCGCTGCCAGAATCAGTCCTCGCATTGATCAACCTTGCCTGACCAGCGCCTGTTCGTCGATCTGGCTCACACTGGTGAGGCCGAGCATGGCCATGGTGCGGCACGTCTCGTCGCGCAACAGGTCGATGGCGCGGGTTACGCCTGCTTCGCCCGCTGCGGCCAGACCATAGAGAGTTGCCCGCCCGACAAGGACGCCTTCCGCCCCCAGCGCCAGTGCCTTCACCACGTCGCTGCCGCGCCGAACGCCGCTGTCGAGCAGGACCGACAGCTTGCCGCCGACGGCCGCGACAATCTCGGGCAGGGCATCGATCGCGGCGATCGAGTGGTCGAGCGAGCGTGCGCCGTGGTTGGATACCACGATCCCGTCTGCCCCCGCACCGGCGGCCATCCGCGCGTCTTCCGGGTACAGCACGCCCTTCAGCACCAGCTTGCCCGGCCAGATGTCGCGCAGCCGCTTCACCCCGTCCCAGTCGAGATCGTCCTGCTTGAACAAGGCGCCCGGCTTGGCCCCGCGCCCCACCGAATGCTTCAGCGCCTTGGGCAGGTTCGCCTGCTGCGGCAGCCCGCCATTCAGCATGTAGCGCCCGATCACGCCCGCCAGCCAGCGGGGGTGGAGCATGATATCAGGCACGTTGCGGCGGTTGAGGCCGAAGGGCATCCCGAAGCCGTTGCGCCACAGGTACTCGCGGTTGGGCGGCACCGGCAGGTCAAGCGTGACGAACAGCGCATCGCAGCCCACCGCCTCTGCCCGGCGGACGACGTCGTGCGACAGGTCGCGATCCTGCCACATGTAGAGCTGGAACCAGCGACGCCCCGGCAGACCGGCGAATTCCTCCACGTCCATGGTACTGGCGCTGGAGATGCAGAAAGGGATGTCTGCCCTGCCGGCAGCCCCCGCCAGGGCAAGATCGCCGCGAAACCACATCATGCCCGCCGCGCCGGTGGGGGCTATGGCAAAGGGCAGGGCGCTTTCCTGCCCCAGGATCGTGGTGCGCATGTCGATCGCGTCGACCTTGCGCAGCACGCGCGGGCGAAAGGCGAGGCGCTCGAACCCGGCTCGGTTGCGCGCCATGCCGGTTTCGTCCTCCACGCCGCGTTCGAGGTATTCCCACACGCCCCGCGGCAACCGCCGCCGCGCCATGGCGGCGAGATCGGCAATGTTCCAGCAGTCGAGCGTGGGGTCTGCCATCACCCGCGACCGAGGAAGGGCAGCTTGTTCTGCACCACCAGCGCCTCGTAGAAGTTGAGGTGATCGGGCATGTCGCACATGTGCACGATCACCTCGGCAATCTCCTCGGGCGTGGCGGCGAAGTTATCGGGCAGCTTCACCGAACCGGGCATGATCTCGGTGGCGACGATGCCGGGGTGGAAGATCGACACGGCGATGTTGTGATCGCGCCCGTCCAGCGCCAGCGCATGGGTAAGGCCGGAAAGGCCGAACTTGCTGGCGGTATAGCTGGGACATTCGCTGCGCGGCACCTTGGCCGAGATCGAGCCGACATTGATGATCCGCCCGTGGCCGCCTTTCAGGAAGATCGGCCAGGCGTGCTTGGCCCCCAGGAAGGCGCTGGTCAGGTTGGTGTCG
>JAGREI010000020.1 GCA_020446625.1 Erythrobacter sp. | reverse complement strand
CCACGTCGCCGCGCGGCATTCGGCGCACCGGCAGCAGGCGGCACAGCGCAACCAGCTGTTGGGCCTGCTGGGCGCGGTGGTGGGCCAGGGCCTGCTGGGCAGCCAGGAACTGGCGCAGCTGTCGATGCAGGGCGCGCAGTATTTCACCCTGTCCTATTCGCGCAGCCAGGAACTGGAGGCTGACGCGCTGGGCGTGCAGTACCTCAACTCCGCCGGCTACGATCCGCACGCCATGGCCACCTTGCTGGCCAGCCTGGCGGCGCAGAACCAGCTCGATGCGCAGTTGCAGGGGCGTGACGACGCGACGATTCCCGAATGGGCCAGCACGCACCCCGATCCCGCCAGCCGCGTGCAGAACGCGCTGGCGCTGGCGGGCAATGGCACCGGCGTAACGAATCGCGATACCTTCCTCAGCCGGATCGACGGGATGATCTACGGCGACGATCCAGCGCAAGGCGTGATCGAGGGGCGTGATTTCATCCACCCGCAGCTGCGCCTGAGTTTCACCGCGCCGCAGGGCTTCTACATGATCAACGGCACCAGCGCGGTGACGATCAACGGCGATGCGGGCCGCGCGCAGATGACCGGGGCGGCCTATAACGGCAACCTCGATGCCTATGTGCGCAGCGTGTTCACCGCGCTGGGCAGCCAGCAGCAGACGATCACCCCGTCCAGCGTGCAGCGCACCACCATCAACGGACTGCCCGTCGCCTATGGCACGGCGACGGTTACCAGTGGCCAGCAGCAGGTGGACGTGACGGTGTTCGCCTACGAATTTTCCAGCACCAGTGCCTATCACTTCGTGGCGATCACCCCGGCGGGGCAGGCCGGCACCTTCAATTCGCTGTACCAGTCGATGCGCCGGATCAGCACGGCAGAGGCGAATGCGGTGATTCCGCGGCGGCTCGACGTGATCACCGCCGCGCGCAGCGATACCGTGGCCACCCTGGCGCGGCGCATGGCCTACGACGATGCGCAGGAATCGCGCTTCCGCGTGCTCAACGGCCTGTCCTCGACCGACCAGGTGGTGCCGGGCCGTCAGTACAAGATCGTCATCCGCGCCAACTGAGCGCCAATGTAAAACGGGCCGACATCATGCCGACCCGTTTTTACTTGGTCGATGCAAACAAAAAGGGCGGCAGGTTTCCCTGCCGCCCCAATTGTTTCGGTTCGTTCGAACTTAGTTGTTCGAGTTAGCCGTGTCGAGTTCCGACGAAACGTTGCCGAAGGTGTCGTCGAGCTGGTTGCCCAGGCTCTGCATCGCAGTGATGGCGGCAACGGCGATCAGGGCGGCGATCAGGCCGTATTCGATGGCGGTGGCGCCCTGTTCGTCACGGACGAGGTTCTTGAAGAAGGTCATGTTTAGTCTCCTGGTTAGTCTTCGGTACCCGGCCTAACCGGGAGAACCGATCAGGCAATTTTGTGTAATACGGAGGAAACGTTGATAAATTCCTAAAGGTCAGTTGGTCGACGCATCCCGGTACTTGCCCTCGATAATTCCCCACATGTTGCTGCTGGAATTAGCGAACTGGCCCATCGCCGTGATCATCGCGACCACGATGAGCGAGGCGATCAGCCCGTACTCGATGGCAGTCGCACCTTGGGTGTCGCGCAGCAGACGCTGAAAGAATTTTCTCGCAAACACTGCACTGTCCCCTAGTCAAAGTGCGACTGACTTGCATTTTGCACTGAAAACCTAACAAAACCTTTCGACGGGACCTGAACTTGCAAAATATTCCGACATGGATTCCGGTGGTGGCGCTGGCCCTGTTCGACGCCGACGGGCGGCTGCTGTTGCAGCAAAGGCCCGCGCACAAGCACCATGGCGGGCTGTGGGAATTCCCCGGCGG
>JAGREI010000293.1 GCA_020446625.1 Erythrobacter sp. | reverse complement strand
CGGTGTTGGGGCCGGTGTCGCCGTCACCCACGCGCTTGTGGTCTTGCGCGGTGCCGAAGGGGACCACGGTCACGCCATCGGTCAGGGCGAAGAAGCTGGCTTCCTCGCCGTGCATGAATTCCTCGATTACCACTTCGGCGCCGGCGCTGCCGAACTTGCCGCCGAACATGTCTTCCAGCGCCTCTTCGGCGTGCGCGGCATCGTCGACGATCACCACGCCCTTGCCTGCCGCCAGCCCATCGGCCTTGAGCACGAAGGGCGGCGCGAAGGTGGCGAGCGCGGCCTTGGCCTGTTCGAGCGAGGTGCAGTGGACATAGCCCGCGGTGGGGATGCCCGCGCGGTCGCACAGCGCCTTGGTGAAGTTCTTGCTGCCTTCCAGCTGGGCGGCGGCCTGCGACGGTCCGAAAGTGGGGATTTGTGCCGCGCGCAGGCTATCGGCCAGCCCGTCGACCAAGGGTGCCTCGGGGCCGATCACCACCAGGCCGATCGCGTGCTCCCCACAGAAATTCACCACATCGGCGTGCCTTGTCGCGTCAAGAGCAACCACATCGGCACATTCGGCAATCCCCGGATTGCCCGGCGCGGCGTAGAGCTTGCCCCCATCTTTCGCCACGGCCGCCGATTGCGCCAGCTTCCAGCACAGGGCATGTTCGCGGCCGCCCGAACCGAGCACGAGGATATTCATGGCGAGCGAAACTCCCTGGGACGAAACCGGTGACGACCGGCTCCTAGCGGCGAGCGCGCCGGGGGACAATTCCGCCCCGCTCACCATCACCGAGATTTCGCAGGCGCTGAAGCGCACGGTGGAGGACCGCTTCGGCTTCGTGCGACTGCGCGGCGAGCTGTCCGGCGTGAAGCGCGCGGCTTCGGGCCATGTCTACCTTGCCTTGAAGGACGAGGGCGCGGTGCTCGACGGGGTGATGTGGAAAGGCACCGCCGCGCGGCTGCCCTTCCGTCCGGAGGACGGGCTGGAAGTGGTCGCCACCGGCAAGCTCACCACCTATCCGGGGCGCAGCAAGTACCAGATCGTGATCGAGCGGATGGAGATCGCCGGCGAAGGCGCGCTGCTCGCCCTGCTCGAAAAGACCCGCGCGCGGCTGGCGGCGGAAGGGCTGTTCGCGGCGGAGCGCAAGCGCCCCCTGCCCTTCGCGCCGCGCGTGATCGGCGTCGTGACGTCACCCACCGGCGCAGTGATTCGCGATATCCTCCACCGGCTGGAGGATCGCTTCCCCACCCATGTGCTGGTCTGGCCGGTGCTGGTGCAGGGCGACGGCGCGGCGCGGCAGGTGGCGGACGCGGTGCGCGGCTTCGCCGCCCTGCCCGCCTCTGGCCCGGTGCCGCGCCCCGACCTGCTGATCGTCGCGCGCGGCGGCGGTTCGATCGAGGACCTGTGGAGCTTCAACGAGGAGATCGTGGTCCGCGCCGTGGCCGAATCGCCGATCCCGGTGATCTCCGCCGTGGGGCACGAGACCGACACCACCCTGTGCGACCACGCCGCCGACGTGCGCGCGCCCACCCCCACCGCCGCCGCCGAGATCGCCGTGCCGGTGCTGCGCGAACTTGCCGCCACGATCGACGACCTCGCCCTGCGCCAGCGCAAGGTGGTGCTGCGCCCGGTGGAACTGGGGCGCGAGCGGCTGGCCGCGCGGGCGCAGCGGCTGCCGACTCCCGAAACGCTGCTGCAACCCCATGCCCAGCGGCTCGACGACCTGGCCGAACGGCTGCGGCGCGGGCTGCTCGACCGGGCCGCCAGAGGCCGCGAGAAGCTGGCCGACCTGCGCCTTTCGCCCGCCATCCTGCGCGGCAACCTGCGCGCGGCGCAGCAGCGGCTGGCCGCGGCGCGGCTGGTGCCTGCGCTGGTGGAGCGGCCGCTGGCGGAAAAGACGCAGCGCCTCGCCGCCCTCGCCCGGCTGGCCGAGCAATTGCACCCCGACCGGCCGCTGTCGCGCGGCTATGCCATGGTGCTCGATGGCTCCGGAAAGGCGCTCACCAGCGCGGCCACGGCGGCGAGGGAGCCCTTGCTCGCGATCAAGTTTGCCGATGGCGTGGTGCAGGCCGTGCCGGGCGACGCCCCGCGCAAACCTGCCAAACGCGACAAGCTGACGCCCGACAGCGGCCAGCCCAAATTGCTGTAAATTGCGTGGCAAGCATGGCTGTTCTACAAGGCGATCCATGTTGATGTCCTCTTCCGACAAGTCCGCCACGCTGATCTACGGCCCCAACGGCTTCCGCGTGGTTCGTCCCGGCCATTTCGTGAACTGCGCCATGAGCGGCGTGGCGATTCCGCTGGAGGAACTGCGCTACTGGAGCGTGGACCGGCAGGAACCCTACGCCAGCGCCGAACTCAGCACCCGCCGCGCGCTCGAAGACCTGTGACGCGCCTGCGCCAGACGCTCGCCGTGGCCTGTGCCAGCCTGCTGGCGGTGGCCTGTTCGGCCGTGGCGGCGGCTGACGAGGAGGCGCCACCCGAGGATGCCGCTCCCGCAGCGGCCCCGCGCCCGGCGGTGTTTACCTACGATGGCGAACTGACGCAGGGCGGCTGGATGCGCGGTCAGGCCCCGGCGGGCGCGGTGTCGGCGCGGCTGGGCGAGCAGGAACTGACGCTGGACGGCGAGGGCCACTTCTTCGCCGCCTTCGATCGCGACGCCGGGCCTTCCGCGCAGCTGCTGGCCACAATGGCTGACGGCAGCACGGTGGCAACCGATCTCAGCGTAAGCCCGCGCGCCTGGCAGATAGAGAATGTCAATGTCGCCCGCCGTCCTGGCGGCGCGACCGATGACTTCATGCGCATCCGCCAGCCCGAACTGGACGCGATCTGGGCCGCCCGCACGGCCAATTCGCCCAGCGACGGGTGGCAGCAGCACTTCATCTGGCCTGCGCGCGGACGGATTTCGGGCCGCTTCGGCTCGCAGCGGGTCTATCGCGGCGAACCGGGGGCCTATCATTCGGGAACCGACATCGCGGCGGGTACGGGCGCGGTCTTCGTCGCTCCGGCGGACGGGGTGGTGACCCTGGCGGCGACCACGCCGTTCAGCCTGGAAGGCCACCTGATCATCATCGACCACGGCGCGGGGCTGAACAGCGCCTTCCTCCACGCCTCGGAAATCCTCGTCCGTCAGGGCCAGGTGGTGCACCAGGGCGATCCCATCGGGCGCGTGGGCATGTCGGGCCGGGCGACGGGGCCGCACCTGCACTGGAGCATGAAGTGGCACGATGCCCGGCTCGACCCGATCCTGTTTACCGGACCGATGCCATAGCGCGGTAGTGTCCGGCGCATGATTTCGAGATTCAAGGGCAAGCGAGGGCGGCGTGTGGTAGCCGTGCTGCTGGTGATGCTGGCCTTCGTCGCCAGCTGGTGGCGTACCGTTCCGGTGCAGGGCGACCTGGCCGACCTGCACCTGGTGCCGCTGCGCTTCGATCCCGCCGCCCACGGGCAATGGCGCGTCACCGGCCTGTGGGACGTGCAGAGCGCCGATATCCGCTTTGGCGGCTATTCCGCGCTGCTGCTGGGCGACAATGGCCGCTTCCTGGCCTTTTCCGATCGCGGGCGGCGGCTGAGCTTCGGTGCGCCGGGGCTGGCCGCGACGGCGGGCGCACAGGCCGATCAGCTTCCCGATCGCGGGGTGGAGCAGGACCTGTTCGATATCGAATCGGCAGCGCGCGATCCGCAGACCGGCACTTACTGGCTGGGTTACGAGGGCGTCCACGCCGTGCACCGCTACCGCGCCGACAACCGCGCCGATGGCCATGTGCTGCTGCCGGACAACTGGCCGCAGAACAGCGGGGCGGAAAGCCTGGTGCGGCTGGCGGACGGACAATTCGTGCTGCTGCCCGAGGATGCGGCGCAGCTGTGCCGCTTCGCTGGCGATCCTGTGGCCGGAGCGGACATGGCCTGCACGCCGGTCACCTGGCCCGAAGCGGGATATTCCGCCACCGATGCCGTCCAGCTGGCCGATGGCCGCCTGCTGGTGCTGATGCGCCGCCTGGTCCTGGGCATGCCGCCCACCTTCGACAGCTTGCTGGTGGCAGGCCCCTTGCCCGCGCCGGACGAGGAATGGCAGCCGCAGGTGCTGCTGCACCTGGAAGACCTGCTGCCGCGCGAGAACTACGAAGGAATGGCGCTGCGCCCGCTCGCCAACGGATCGCAGGAGCTGTGGCTGATCGCGGACGACAACTTCAGCATGTTCCAGCGCACCCTGCTGGCGCGGCTGGTGCTGGCCCCAGCTGATTCGAGTGTTGATTCGAGTGCCGAATCGGAAGCCGATTCGGAAAGCGCGCACGAAAAAGCGCGCGAAGGCCGGGCCATCGCGCGCTGATTCGCGTGTCGACTTGCTTGAATTAGGCGGCCAGCGCCTTCTTCAGCTCGCGCTTCACCTTCTGGGCGCGCGTCGAGAGCTTTTCGTCCTTGGTCTTCAGCAGCCAGTTGTCGAGGCCGCCGTTGTGCTCCACCGAGCGCAGGCCGTGCGTCGAAACGCGGAACTTGAAGCTCTTGTCCAGCTTCTCGCTCAGCAGCGTGACGTTCTGCAGGTTGGGC
>JAGREI010000292.1 GCA_020446625.1 Erythrobacter sp. | reverse complement strand
AGCCGTGCGCGGCGTGGATCTCCACCCCGCTGGCGCCCACTTGCTGCGCCAGCCGGGCCGAACGGACATAGCCTGCAAGGATATCCGCCATCTCACCTGCGGTCATGGCGCGCCCGCTGGGCTTGCCCGGATGAGCCAGGCCGCTGGGCGACAGCGCCTGCCCGTCGCTGCGCATCGCGCCTTCGTGCCACAGTTGCAGCAGCATGTGCGCCCCTTCGCCGCGCACCGCCTCCACGCAAGCCGCCCAGCCATGCGCCGTGGCCGCGTTCAGCCGCGCGGCGCTGGGCTGCACAGTGGCAGAGGGATGGTCCACCGCCGCGCTTTCACCGATCACCATGGCGACCCCGCCCTGGGCGCGGCGGCGATAGTATTCGGCCAGAGCCGGGCTTGGTGCGCCATCTGCGCACATGCCGCGCTGCATGGCGGGCATCACCCAGCGATTGGCCAGCGTCACCGGGCCGAGCGTGACGGGGGTGAACAGGATCGCGGGATCGCTCATCCCGAAGTGATAACCGATTTGCAGCGCAGGGCCACCGCGCTTTCAATCGCGCAGGAAGATCTCCTCGATCGTCATGCCGAACAGGTCGGCAATGCGGAAGGCCAGCGGCAGGCTGGGATCGTACTTGCCGGTCTCGATGGCGTTCACGCTCTGGCGGCTGACTTCCAGCCGGTCGGCCAGGTCCTGCTGGCTCCATTCACGCTCTGCGCGCAGCACGCGGAGGCGGTTCTTCACCAGCAGTTCCCCCAGGTGCCGTGAGTGATCCGGTTGGCAAGGCCGCCCGCACCCAGGCCGAAGCACCACCACACCGGCCACCAGTAGGCATCGACATGCGCCACCAGGTCGAACTGTTCGAGGAACCCCCACACGGCCGCGCCGGTGAAGGCCAGGCCGGTGGCGATCAGCGACTGGCGCACGATCAACATGCGCAGGAATTCATCGTCCTGTTCGACGATCAACCGGCCCACGATCCAGAAGATCGAGGCCACGCACAGGCCAGGAACCAGCGCCAGCGCATAGGCGGCCAGGCCGGAGACGCCGCGATCCTCGATCAGGTGATCGGCCAGGAACAGCGATGCCACGTAGATCGCCATGGCCAGCGCCATCCGCCGGACATAGCGGCGCTGCGGTGCCTTCATGGTGGCCATCAGGCGCGCTGCCCGTCCTGCGGCAGGCAGGCACAGCCGCGCCCGCTGATGTTCATCCAGGCCACCACCGGCAGCACGATGAACAGCACTTGCGCAGTATCGCGCTCGACAAGGCCAAGCGCCGAGCCGGTGGCGAGCAGGATCAGAACGGCGGCCCAGCACAGGGCCTGTTGGATACGAGTCATGGGTCAAGCTCCCTTGCTATGATGTAAAGGAAGCTAGACATGATTCATCCCTATGTCAAGGAACATTGACAAAAGCCCCGCCTGCCTTGTCCATGCGGTGGACCAGGCAGGCGGGGCTCTGCGGGCGAAGGGAGCGCGGCCCGCACGCCGCGCCGCCCGCAGTTCGGGTTCAGAACCGCCGCGTCATTCCCACGCGCAGCTGGCGCGGTTCGACGATCCGGCTGTTGGTACCCAGCACGCCCTCTGGCGGTTCGCCGGGCAAGCGCGTTTCATAATAGTAGTCGATGTCGTCACGCTTCGAATCGAAGGCGTTCAGCAGTTCGACGTGGAATTCGAACCCACGCAGCAGCTGCACGCGCTGCGGTGTCCAGGCCAGTCGCGCGTTGACCAGCGTGGTGGCCTGTCCGCGCACCGAATTGTCCTCCACCAGCGGGTGCGGGCCGAGGTAGCGCAGCCGCACGCTGGCGTTCCATTCGGGAAAGGCGGCGATCACGCCCAGTTCGCCCGAGCTTTCCAGCGCGCCGGGGACGAAATTCTCGCCTTCGGGCAGACCGGCGAAGCGCGAATGGGTGCCGGTCAGCACGCCGTCGATCGCCAGCCATTCCGTCGGGCGGTAGAACGCGGTCAGTTCGTAGCCGTGGCGACGGCCGGGGTCGCTCGGCTCCACCGCGCCCGAATCCCCGACGTAGATCAGTTCGCTGTCGATGGCGCTCCACCAGTAGACCCCGGTCAGGATCAGCCCGCCGCGTTCGAGGCGCGCGCCCAGTTCGCGGAAATTGCCTTCGACCAGGCCGGGGGCGGGGCTGGCCGGGTTGGTCACGCCGCGCGCATCGTTGGAATGGAAGCCCTGGCCCCAGTTGGCATAGAGCGCCACGCCGTCCGCCACTTCGTAGTTCGCGCCGATCTTGGGGGAGACGACGTGATCGTCGGCGCTGCCGGACCACACGTCCAGCCCTCCCAGTGCGCGGGTGCGGAAGTGATACCAGTCGCCGCGCAGCCCCCCGATCACCATCAGCCGCTCGACGGGTTGCCACACCGCTTCGGCATAGAGGCCCAGCGAGCTTTCGGAGACGGCGAAGCTGTTGGTGTTGTAGTTGAACTGGCCCGCCACCGTGTGATCCAGCCCGATCGGGCTGATATCGTCGTAACGCGTCTCCGCGCCCGTCCGCAGCGACAGACCTTCAGTCAGGTGAGCGGTGTGTTCCACCCGCCCGCCCAGCGTCCAGAGTTGTTCGAACTGGCGGATCTGGTCGCCGTTCACCGGGTCTTCGAGGAGGAAGGTGAAGTTGTTCAGCAGGCTCCAGCTGTAGTGCTGGACATAGGCCGTCACCCGCCAGTCATCGCTGGCATAGCCCAGCGTGACCACGTGCCGCGTGCCGCTGCCGCGCAGGGTGGGATCGAGCGAGCAATAGCGATCGGGACACTCGGCCGTGCCGACCACGCGATCGGGCAACTGTTCGGTGGGCGCCCAGCTGGCGTCGTAGAAGCTGTAGGACAGCGAAAGGTCGCCCATGCCCAGCGGGTGGCTGTACTTGGCGAACAGCGAATAGCCTTCGAAGTCCTCGGGCAATTGCCAGGGGCCATCGTTCACCTTGGCTTGCCCCACCAGCAGCAGGTCGCCGCCACCCAGTTGCACCGAACCGCCGCCCACCGCGCGGCGATAGCCGTAGGCACCGGCCTCCAGCGTGACGAAGGGTTGCAGCCGGTCGTGCGTGGTCACGCTAGACGATCCGACGAAGCTGAAATCGCCCGCGTCCACCCGGTACGGCCCCTTGCGATAGTCCACCCGCGCCACGGTTTCGGGGATCAGCCCGTTGACGTCGAGATAGCCCTGACCGTGGCCGTGGGTGCGGAAGTTCACCGGCATATCGTCGATGTAGAGCGAGAAGTCGGTGCCGTGATCGAGGTTGAAACCGCGCAGGAAGAACTGGTTGGCCTTGCCCCCGCCCGAGTGCTGGGTGGCGATCAGGCCGGGCGTCGCTTCCAGCAATTCGCCGGGGCGCAGCAGCGGGCGCAACTCGATGTCGGCACCGGCCACCCCGCCTTCGCTGGCCGCGCCCGCGCTGCCGATGCGCTGTTCGCCGCGACCGTAGACATAGATCGCGCCGCCATCGTGGTCGCTGGCCTGGGCTTGTTCCTCCTGCGCCGCACCATCTTGGGCCGTATCGTCCTGGGCCAGCGCGGGCAGGGCGCTGCACAGCGCAGCGGCAGAGGCAAGCAGGCGGGCAGCTGTGGAAGCGGTTCGTGTCATCCGCCAGCCTCTGCCTGCAAGCGACTATCACTTGCAGGTTAATTACGGTAATCGCCGCGTTACATGGACGTTACATCGCCTTTTGCCGAGGAAGTTGAGCAGTTGCGCGCGGGGGGGGTGCCGGGCGCAAGCGGGCGGCTTCGCGACCTGTTCGACTGGCTGGCAGAGCGCGGCCCGCAAGCCGAAAGCGCCAGCCAGGATGCCATTGCGCGCGAAGTGTTCGGGCAAGACGGGGCCGAGGCAGACGATGCCACGGTGCGCGTCTACGTCCACCGGCTGCGCAAGAAGCTGGAAGATCACTATGCCGCGCAAGGCACGGGCGGAGTGCAGGTGGTGCTGCCGCAAGGCACCTATGCGCTGCGGCTGGAAGGCGCCGGGACCAGCGACAGCCCCCGCCGTGACAAACCCAAGAGTGACAGCCAGCCGTTCCACCCCGGCACGCTGACCTATGCGGGAATCGCGCTGGCGCTGCTCGCCGCCATTGCCCTGTTCGCCGGGTGGTTCCACCGCGATGCTGCCCCCAATGCCATGTGGCAGCCGCTCGCCGCATCCGATCGCCCGGTGCTGGTGGTGCTGGGCGATTACTACATCTATGGCGAGATTGACCCGGTGCGGCCCGAGTTCAGCCGCCTGATCCGCGATTTCCGCGTGGATTCGGCAGCCGACTTGGCCGCCTTGCAGGAAGCCGAGCCCGAACGGTACGACCTGGCCGAGGACGTGGGCCTCAACTACCTGCCGTTCTCTTCCGCCTACGGGCTGCAATCGGTGATGCCGGTGCTCGCCGCCATGGGGCGCGAGGTGGAGGTGATCCCCGCTAGCCAGCTGCAACCCGACATGCTCAACCGCTATGACCTGGTCTATGTCGGGCTGCTTTCGGGCATGGGAATGCTGGAAAGCCAGGTCTTCGCCGGAAGCTCGCTGCAAGTGGGCGAAAGCTACGACGAACTGGTCGACCGCCAGAGCGGCGAGGAATGGGTGAGCGACGAGGCGCGCACCCTGCCATCGCCGGTGACCTACACCGATCACGCCTATGTCAGCCGCTTCGCGCTCAGCACCGGGGCGCAGGTGCTGGTGATCGCCAGCGAGCGCGAGACGGGGCTGCGCGGGATCAGCACCATCGTGGTATCGCCCGACTTGCCCGCCGCCATTGCCCAGGCCGCCGCCAGCGGTCCGTTCGAGACACTGGTGCAAGTCACCGGCCAGCAGGGCGCAGACCTCGACAACCGGGTGATCCTGGCCCGTCCGCGCGACTAGGGTTCGGACCCAGTACCGGCAGGCGCCACCGATGGTCGCCGTTATCTTGCCATTCACCGGCTCGCGCCTACATTGGCACCTGAAAGGATCGACCTGACCATGAGCGACAACCGGGAACCCGAAGACAACGGCGGCGGCGGGGGCAATCCCTGGCTGAAGAGCCTGCTGATCTGGGGCGGCATTTTCCTTGCCCTGTTGCTGGCCGTGTCGATGTTCGGCGGCGCGCGCGAGGCGCCCGGTACGCCGATCCTCTATTCCGATTTCAAGGAAAAGGTGGCCGCGGGCGACGTGGCGCAAGTCACCATCGCGCCCGATCGCATCGAAGGGCGGCTGCGCAACGATGAGCGGTTCAGCACCGTCCCCGTGCTCGATCCCGGCCTGGCGCAGCAGCTGGATGCGGCAGGCGTCGAATATACCGGTACCCAGGCCGATCAGGGCAGCCTGTGGATCGCCGTGCTGGTGAACACGCTGCCGTTCCTGCTGATCCTGGGCATCGCCTTCTTCGCCTTGCGGCAAGTGCAGAAGGGCGGCGGCGGCGGAGCCATGGGCTTCGGCAAGTCCAAGGCCAAGCTGCTGACCGAGAAGCAGGGCCGCGTCACCTTCGACGATGTCGCCGGCATCGACGAGGCGCGCGAGGAATTGCAGGAAATCGTCGAGTTCCTGAAGGATCCGCAACGCTTCTCCAAGCTGGGCGGCCAGATCCCCAAGGGCGCGCTGC
>JAGREI010000291.1 GCA_020446625.1 Erythrobacter sp. | reverse complement strand
TGTTCGCCGCCGGAAAGCTGGGCCGGGTAATGCGTCAGCCGGTGGCCAAGGCCGACCGCTTCCAGTTCCGCCTGCGCCCGCTCCGCCGCGCCCGCCATTCCCGCCAGTTCGAGCGGGGTGGCCACGTTTTCCAGCGCGGTCATGGTGGGCAGCAGGTGGAAGGCTTGCAGAACGATGCCGATCCGCCCGCGCCGCGCGCGCGCCAGCGCATCCTCGCCCAGCGCGGTAAAGTCCGCCCCGGCAACCTCCAGCGTGCCAGAGCTTGCCCGCTCCAGCCCGGAAAGCACCGCCATCAGCGAGCTTTTGCCGCTGCCCGACGGGCCAAGCAGCGCCAGCGTTTCGCCGGGCATCACCGCCAGGTCTATGCCGCGCAGGATTTCGACCGCCGCATCGCCTTCGCCCAGAGTCAGGCGCAGGTTGTGGGCGGCGATGACGGGATTTGCACTATCGGGGCTTGTCACCCTGCGGCGATGGCATAGCTATGCCGCATGAGCAACATGCACGAAAGCCGCTGGCCCCGCCGCATCCGTCATTGGTCGATCAGCCTGCCGCTCGCTGTCGCCCTGGCCGCGTGCAGTAGCGAGGCCCCGCCCGCAGGCGAGCAGGCACCCGCCGAGGCCGAGCTGGAAGCGCCGCTGCCGGTGATGGGGCCGGAACGCGTGGTGCTGGGTTTCGGGGACAGCCTGATGGCGGGTTACGGGGTGGAGCCGGACCAGGGCTATCCCGAGGTGCTCGAACGCAGCTTGCGCGGGCGCGGGATCAACGCGCGGGTGATCGACGCGGGTGTATCGGGCGATACCACCGCCGCAGGCCGCCAGCGGATCGCCTTCGTGCTCGACAATGCCGGGGCCGATATCGACCTGGCGATCATTGAACTGGGCGGGAACGACCTGCTGCGCGGGATTGCGCCCGAACAGACGCGCGAAAACCTCGCCGCGATCATCGAGGAAGTGCAGTCGCGCCAGATCCCGGTGCTGCTGCTGGGAATGCGCGCGCCGCCCAACATGGGGGCGGACTATGTCAGCCAGTTCGATGGCATCTATCCGGCGCTGGCGCGGCAATATGGCACAGGGCTGGTGCCGTTCTTCATGGAGCCGGTGTTCGACCAGCCGCAACTGATCCAGCCCGATCGCGTCCATCCCACGGCCGAGGGGCTGGAACTGATGGTGGCGGCAACGGTGGAGGAAGTGGCAGCGGAACTGCCGCAAAATTAGCTCAAACGCGCCTGCCACATAGCCGAATCACGCCGCCGGTCGACGAGCGACCGTGGCGTGAACCTGCAAAGCCGATTGGCGAATCAGGAGTTGAGCGGGTCGCCGGTGAAATCTTCGTCGATATCGACGGCGAAGGAGGAGATATCCGCTTGGCTGGCGACGACTTCGACAGTCGGCGTGCTCCACGCCCGCTTGCCTTGCGCCGGACGATTGGCGTTCGAACTTGCCATGCTGATATTACCCCTGTTTCCTGATTAACTTTACAATTACATCGCGCAGCCCGCCCGGTCAATGGCAAGCGATCGGGAGATTACGCGAAATCCCTGCCTAGCCCGCGCGCGTCACCACCACTTCACCGCCGGTCAGCCCCTGCGGACGGATGACGGAGCGCCCGCCATTGGGCCAGTCGACCACGATCAGCGACACTTCGCGCGCCTGCCCCAGCCCGAAATGCGCGGCTTGCGGATCGAATGACTGGAACCCGCCGCTCGCCGCCACCTGGCCCAGCTGGCAACTTCCGGCGCGCACCTGGGTTTCGCCGTCGGTGCAGATTGTCACCGTGGCGCCCACCGCCAGGCGATTGCCGCCCGGCTGGCGCAGGTGCACCCACAGCCCGCGTCCGCGCGGGTGATCGTTGCGCAAGGCGATGACATTGGGACCGGACAGCGAGCGGACAAGGTCCACATCGCCGTCGCGGTCGAAATCGAAGCGCGCGACCGACAGCGAGGGGATCGGGTCAGCCAGCCCGAAGGTTTCGCCCGCTTCCTCGAACTGGCCGTTCCGGTTGTGGTACAGCCGCACCTGGTTGGCTTCGGGCGCGCGCGCCCAGTAGCCGGTGAGGACGAGCAGGTCCTGCCAGCCGTCCTGGTCCAGATCGCCGAAGCGCGCGTCCCAGGTCCAGCCGGGCCAGCGCACGCCCTGCGCTTCGCTTTCCTCGACGAAGCCGCCTTGCGGCCGCCCGCGCAGCAGCACGTTGGCATTGATGTGGGTGGGGCCGAGATGGGCATCGAGCTCGTCGATCGACGGGGTGCGTTGCAGGTCCAGCAGCAAGGTATCGCACAGCGGCAACATGCGCGGCAGGCGAGCGAATTCGCGCTGGCAGCGGGCGAACATCCGGTGATCGGGCGTGGTCTGGCGGTGGCGGTTGTAATACTGGGTCAGCGCGCGGGCGGCGCATTGCAGGCGGTAGATGCCATCGCGCATCCGTTCGCAGCCGCTTTGCAGGCCCGAGGCATAGGCCCCCTTCAGTTGCGAGATTTCGGTCAGTTCGCCCACGCAGCGGTTGGTTTCGGCCTCGCTCCAGCCGGAATCGGTGCCAATCTGAGCGCAGAGCGTGCGCAGGTTCTGGGTGCGCTGTTCAGAATTGCGCGCCATGCCGGTCGTGGCGATCTGTCCGCCGTAGTAATCGGGCACCAGGTCGTTGTTGTAGTCGCCCACCGAATAGGACATCGACGAGCGCACCCGCGCGGGGAAGGGCACGGCCTGGTCCTGCGCGATGGTGAACTGCCCGCTGCTGTCGAACAGCGCGAATTCGTCGGTATTGTTGACGTCGTCGCCTTCGAGCAGGTCGATCGTGCCATTGCGGTCGAAATCGGCGGCGAGCATGGTCAGCGTCTGGCCGGGGAATTGCTCGATAGACTGCGCTTCGAACTGGCCGTTGCCCTGGTTGATCAGCAGCTGGTTGCGCTGCGCATCGCTGAAATAGGGACCAAGGCCGGGTGCGGAAATTGCCATCACCGCATTGCCCAGCACCAGGTCCAGCCGCCCGTCGCGGTTGAAATCGGCAAAGGCCAGCGACTGGGCAAGCGCGTGTTCGTCGCCCGGCAGGCGCAGGCTGTCGGCAAAGTCGAAATCGCCCTGGCGGTTCCACAGCACGCGGTTGCCCAGGTGTTCGGTGGTTACCACCAGATCCAGCGCGCCATCGCCGTCAAGATCGGCCAGCGCCACCACGTGGACCATGGCCTGTGCCAAGGGGCCAAGGTCGACCGCCTGGCGCACGAAACGCCCGCCTACGTTGGCATAGACCGCCAGCCCGCCGTCGAGGTTGCTCTTGCGCAGCACTAGGTCGGGCCAGCCGTCGCCGTGGATATCGCCTGCCGCCACGCCGCCTTCGAACAGGTGGAAGAAGGTGCGGCCCAGCGAATGCAGCGGTTCGGTGATGCCGATCCCCAGGTCGCGCCCGATCACGCGGGTGAACACCGGGCCGTCGCCCGCAGCAGGTGCCGCCGTGGCCAGCGGCAGGCTGGCGAGCGAAGCCACCGGCACGTCGCCGTCCTGGGTGAAGGCGAGCGGCTGCGGCGTCACGCGCTGCGCATCGAGCAGCGGGCGCAGGTCAGCCAGGCTGGTCTGTTCCTCGGTATCGGGGGCGGCGGGCCACAGTTCGCCGCTGGCCCCGGCCAGGATCGCGCGATACTCGTCGAGCTTCCAGCGTTCGACCGGGCCGGCCAGCCGGTTCGCCACCATGCCCGATCCGACTGCGGCAGCCACCACCATCAGCCACATGGCCATGGCCGTGCGCAGCGAGATCGCCCGCCACAGGATGATGAAGGCGTAAACGCTGAACGATCCCAGCGCCACCACCACCACCGCGCCGTAATGGTCGGTCATGCCAAGGCCCAGCAGCACGGCGGTCAGGATCACGTCGAGCGAGATCGGCGCGGGCGCCCAGCTGAAGAACAGCGCCAGCAGCACCATGGCAAGGAAGGTGGCGGGGATGTTCGCGGCAGGCAGCACGCCGACAAGGAAACTGGGTCGCAGCAGGTCGACGAACAGCGCGCCCAGCACGGCGGCCAGGAACATCATCGGCACGGTGACCACGAAGACGTAGAGGAAATTGCGGCTGTAATTCTTCGCGAACCACACCAGCGTAGCCAGCGGGCCATAGGCGCCGCGTTCGAACTCGCGCGGGGTCAGCTCGCGCATCAGCCAGCCCGACAGGCCGCCCAGCTTCTGCGATACCGCGCTGGCGGCGCGGGCATCGCGGGTGGCCTCGACCTCGTCCTTCAGCACATAGCGGCACAGCAGCGGCACCCCCACCAGCACCATGGCCAGCGAAGCCAGCAGCTTCACCGCCGCCACCTGCACCGGCAGCAGGGCAAAGCTCATGGTCACCACGATCACGTTGAGCGTGGGGCTGGCCAGCATGGCCGACAGCGTCGTTTCCAGCCGCAGCCGTCCGGCGTGCAGGCCCAGCGCGATCGGCACCGCGCAGTTGACGCAGACGCCCAGCGGCGCGCCGATCACCACGCCCAGCGCCGAATTGGCAAAACCGTTGCGGAACGAACGCTTCTGGATCAGCGAGAGCAGGGTCAGCGCCATGGCGCCGAACAGCACGCCGAAGGTCATGCCCTTCAGGTTGGTGACGATCCAGTTGGCGGTATTGGCCCACAAGGTGGCCAGGAAACCCGAACCGGGGATCACTTCCACCGCGATATCGAAAGACAGACCCGACAGCGGCGTATCGCCGCCCATCAGCGCCTTTTCCTGCAAGGCGGGATAGCGCGATCCGCTCCAGAACAGCACGGCCAGCGCGATGGTGAGCACGATCACCAGCCCCAGCCGCCAGTCGCGCGGGCGCTGGGCCGGTTGCGCCAGGGCGCCGGTCAACACGCTTTCGCTGTTCAAGTCCGTACTCCCGCCCCGATCGCTTGCAGGAAGTTCCTATAGCGTGGCTCGACAAGCGCAAGCATCCCGGCGTGGTTTTCGCGGAACAAGGCGAGCCGCTCGCTGCCCACCGGGCGATAGGGGGCGGCGGTGTCGGGGCGCTGGGCCTTGGCGTCGATGGCGGCGTTCCACTCCGGCGCGCCGCCCTGTGTCAGGCCCAGCACCGTGCAGACCTGTGCGAAGCTGGCGGCAAGATCGGGATAGGCGAGCATGTGGACCTTGTCCTGCCGCCCGGCCATGGTCTCGATTGCCCCGCAATAGCGTGCAGCGGCAGCCAGCAGCAGCGGATCGTCGTGTGTCGCTGCCAGCGCCGGGTCGGCGCGGTGGCGCTGCTGGGCAAGGTCGCGGCGCAGGTATTGCGGCGGCCCGCGCTCGATCGATTCGAACACCGGCGCGGGATCGCGGTGGAGGAACAGCGCCGCCGCGCCGGGCAGGGCCGCCAGGATCGCGTCGCACCATTCGTGCATCTGCGAATTGAGCTTTATCACCAGCCGCTTGCCCTGGCCCTGCGCCCAGTCCTGCCACTGGCCCACCACCCGCGCCACGGCTGCGGCGGCGGTGGCAGCGTCGATGGTGTCGTCCAGCCGGGTGCGCAGCAGGCGCATGAAGGGCGGCTCGCTCAGCACCAGCGCGCCACTGGCCTTGAGGTTCTGCGCCAGCAGCGTGGAACCGCAGCGCGAGACGTGGAACACCAGCCCGGTGCGGGAAAAGTCGGCGGGCGCGGCGTCCTGCGCCAGCCAGTCGGCAAAGGTCTGCATCGCGTCGTAGGGCCGCTGCCGGGGCAGGCCGCGCACGAAGAAGCCGGGGCGAAAGTCGATCCGCGCCGGGTCGATCAGGTGCACCAGCTGGCGTCCGCCCACGGCGGAAAACATCAGGGGCAGCGTGGCTGGGGATGGCTTCGGGGTTGGGGGTGGGGCCATCAGCCCTGTTCCCACCAGCCGGAGCCGCCGCCCGCCGCCTTGCGTACATGTCCGCTCACCGCCATCCGGCCATGGGCGAAGGCATTGCCCGGCAGCCGGGTGGGCGCCACGGCGTGATAGAACCAGCTGGGAAAGGCCACGAAGCGGTTGGCACGCGGCACCACGGTGGTGAACCACGCGGGCGAGGTTTGCTGCTGCAAGGGCTGGCCGTCGATCGCGTAGAGCTCGCCGCCCGAAAAGCGCGGCACTTCGTCTCCGAAATAGTACAGCCAGCTGATCGCCCGCCCGGCCTCGGCAAAGGGGACGTGGCTGTCACCGTGCGGCTTGAAGAAGCCGCCATCGACGTGGTTCGACAGCTTGATCTCGTGCCGCTCGACGGTGAACGGATCGACCCCCAGCAGATCGCCCAGCACGGCCAGGTTGTCGTTGATGAAGCCCAGGAACTGGTCGCGTTCCAGCGTGAAGCCATAGTCGAGCAGCGTCTCGCGGCGTTCGGGATCGTATTCGGGTTCGGCGTCCTCGTTGGTCGCCAGCGCGTGGCGGAAATGCTCCGCGCGCGAACAGGCGTGGCGGTGCAGCGCCTGCATCCGCTCGACCGGCAGGAACTGGTCGATCACCACCAGCGGAACGAGGCAGGAGCCGCCATGCGAGGTCAGCCGCGGCGGGACCGCGCTCCACGGATGCAGCACATCGCCCAGGTGTTCGGCCAGCGCCTCGCGCGCGGCGGCGATGTCGCCCATGCGGCGGGCCAGGTTGGCGCGGGCGAAGGCACTGGCTTGCCCGGCGGGTAGCTGTTGCAGGAAGCGCGCATTCACCGAAGGATCGGCGAGCCGCGCGATCTGTTCGAAAGTGGCAGCGGCGCTGGCGAGCACGGCCTTGCCTAGCTGTCGAAGTGGACCAGCCCCTGGTCGCGCAGGGTGGCGAGCAGCGCGGTCACCTCGGCCCGGCACTGATCCGCGCTGACATCGAACAGCTCGCCCAGCCGATCGACCATGGCCGCCACGCTGGTGGCGCCATCGGCCAGGTTCCACACCTCGCGCGCGGTCTCGTTCAGTTCGACGAACTTGCCGCTGTCCATGCTCATCAGCACCATGCCGTCGCCCATGGCGGTGGCCAGCGCATCATCGGCGCGGGCGGGCCGGGCGGTGGCGGCGATCGGGTCGGTCATGCTTGGCTTTCGGCTATGGTGGCAATGGCCTGCTGGATGGCGGAAACTACGAAGGCTGTCGAGTCGCCTTGGCGCGGCCGCCGCAGTTCGAACATCGGTACCTGTTCCACCACCTTGCCCCAGCCCGCGAAGTCGCGCTGCGCCTGCGACGGCATGACGAAGTGCGGGCGATAGGTGTGGCGCAGCAGCGCCTGGATCGCCGGGGCGGGCTTCATGCGCGCCATCACCGGCGTGGCCCGGTCGCTGCGCTCGATCACCATGACGGCGTGCAGCGGCAGCGGCTGGTCGACGAAGATCTCGGCCCGCGGCACGGCGAACTTGCCGCGCTCGCCGTGCAGCGGGCGCAGCTGTGCCGGGTCGCGGTCGATCCGTGCCAGCGCCTCGCCGGTAAGCTTGGCCTGCGGATAGCCGGGGACGATCCACGGCGGATCGAGCCGGGCGAACACCGCCACGTCGTCGGTCAGCAGGCGCGCGCCCTGGCGGCAGAGCATGGCGGCCGTGGTCGACTTGCCCGCACCGCGCCTGCCGCAGATGGCCACGGCCTTGCCGCCCAGTTCCACGCAGGATGCGTGCAGCAGCTGCTGGCCGCGCTGGTGCAGCACTGCGCCCAGCGCGCTACCCAGCACGTAGAGGCCCAGCGGGTCCGCCGCGCCGGGCGTTACCGGGGCATAGGTGATGCGACGGCCATCGGTGACGTGAAAGCGGCCCACGCGCGGGATGTGCAGCACCAGTTCGCGCGCATTGCCAGTCCACCGCAGCGTTTCTGCCTCCACCGGATCGGCGCGGGCGGGGACGGGGCCTTCCACCACATCGACATCGAAGGCACCTGCCGGCGCGGCCAGGGTGCCGTCCAGCGGGATGTCCGAACGCAGCGTCAGTCCGTAGGCGCGGCAGAAATGCGGCAAGGGCGGTCCAAAATCCTGGCTGGGGGCGAGATTGCCCTTGCACGGCCATGCGGCGGGCGCGATGGCGCTGTCAATGCGGCAGGAGCGATAGACCATTCCCGAACCGGCCCCCAGTCAGGAATTGCATCCGGCGATGGCAAAGGTGCTGGCCACCTTCGTCGATCCGCGCCACCTGACGCCCGCAGCCATGGCCGCCATGCGCGCGCGGTTCGGGCAGGGCGAGAACCGGCACCTGGTGATCGACAAGTTCGTCTCGCCGCAATTGCTGGCCTTGCTCGACCGGGTGGTGCGCGAGGAAGGCGAGTTCGAGGATAACCTCAAGCTGGCCAGCGCCGCGCGCGCGCCCAGGGACAGCGATCAGCAGACCCCGCGCGGCAAGGTGGATGCCGCCACTTTCGCCGCCGCGCCCGAAAGTGACCGCTTCATCCGCCAGAAGCGGCTGGTCGGCCCGCGTCCGGGTTTCGAACAGGGGCTGGGCAGCAAGGCCGATCGCATGGTGCGGCAGATGCTCGCCAGCCAGCCGCTGCACCAGTGGCTGGGCGCGATCACCGGGATGGCGCTGCACCGCACCGGCGGGATCAACCTGAAGCTGCACGGCGAAGGGCATTACCTGCACCCGCATTCCGATGCCCGGCCCGGTCGACAGCTGTGCGCCGTGCTCTATGTCCACCAGGCGTGGGACGCGGCGCACGGCGGCGAATTCGTGCTGCACCTGGCCGATGGCGAGCAGCTGCGGTTCGCGCCCGAGCCGGGGCGGCTGGTGCTGTTCGACGTGACGCAGACCAATGTCCACACCGTGGCCCCGGTGACGGCCAGCGACGTCTGGCGCGTGAACTACACCGCCTGGTTCGGCTGACCGGCGGGCAGGGCCAGTGGCTCTGCCAGCCCGCTTTCCTGCCACAGCGCCAGCATGGCCAGCCGCAGCACCTGCCCCTGCCGCGCGCCGCTGTAGGTTTCGCCCGCCTTGACCGCGGTATCCTTGGGAAATTCGCCGCTGTCGCAGGCGATCTGCAAGGCGTGCAGCATGGGGACATAGTTGCCCAGGTGACAGGTGGCGGGATCGCTGGCCCTTGCGCCAAGGTATGCCGCCAGCTCGCCCGCGTGTTCCACCACGTTGCTGAACACGCCCGGCACCGTCAGGCCGAACTTGTCGCGCCGTTCGCGCACCAGCTCGGGCAGCCGCTCGCCCATCATGTCGCGGAACAGGCGGCGCAGCCGACCGGGTTGCAGGCGGTATTCCACCGGCAGGGCATGGACGAATTCCAGCAGCCGCACGTCGAGCATGGGATAGCGGTATTCCACCCCCAGCGCGCCCGCGCCCACCTGGCTGTCCTGCATCCGCCAGGCCAGCACGGGCCGATCGAGGAAGCGGCAATCGCGTTGCACCAGCGGTCCGCGTGCGGGCGGGAACTGGTGCAGCGCGTCGCGCGCGGGATAGCCCGCTGCCGCCAGCAGCTGAGGAGAGGCCACTCGCGGGCGTTGCAGGTTCTTGCGCGCTGGGGTGGAGCGCAGCTCGCTCACCAGCCGCCGCAGCGCCTGCCGCCGCTGCGGATAGCGCAGCAGGTGGCGGGCCAGCGCCAGCCAGCGGTGCTGGTGCAGCAGGCTGGCTTCCAGCGCATGGGCATTGTTGGTCACCACCTGATCGCCGCCGAAGCCCGACAGCAGGACGCGCACGTCGCGGGCGTAAAGCTGCGCCGGGGCTTCGCTGGCAAAGCCGTTGAAATCGTTGCGCGGCGGCGCGCCGTGGCGGTGCAGGCTCTCGCGCAGCACATCCAGCAGGCTCGGCACCGCATTGCCCAGGTCGAGCCGCTCGATCTGCGGGCAATGACCGTAGACGGCATCGGCAAAATGGCCTTCGGACATGGGCCGGTAGCGGTCTGCAAACTGCGGGCGCAGCGCCTGGGTCAGTCCCAGCAGCACTTCGCCGCGCTGCGCCAGCTGGGCCTGTGCCGTTACCGCGATGCCGCTCGAATCGAGGCCGCCGCTAAGTTCGGATGCGGTGCGGCCATGGCCCGCCAGCCGGTCTGCCACGGCGCGATCGAACAGGCGGCGCGCTTCGTCTACGGCTTCGCCATAGGTCAGCGAGGGGCGCGGGGGATCGGCGGCCAGCTGCCAGTATCGCCGCTCCACCGGCGGCGCCGCGGCGCTGGCGAAGTGTAGCGCGCGCGCGGGCGGCACGATGGCGATGCCGCGACAGGCGGTGTAGCGCGGATCGGGCTTCACTTCCTCCAGGTAGTCGGCGGCCCATTCCACACTGGCGCGGCGATCGACGAAGGGCAGCGCCAGCAGCGGCGGCATGGCGCTGGCCACGGCCAGGAAGCCCTGCCCCTGCGCGAAGAACAGCGGGCGCACGCCGGTGTGGTCGCGGATCAGCGTCACGCCGCCATCGGCAGCGTGGCTGATAATGGCGAAATCGCCCAGCAGGTGTTCGGGCAGGCGCTCGCCGTGCCTTTGCCAAGTAGCGAAAGCCAGCTCGGCATCGCTCAGGGCGACGCCGTCACCCAGTCCCAGCGCGGCGGCAAGGTCAGCGCGGTTGTCGAGCCGCCCGTCGAACAGCAGCGTGTGGCCGTCCTGTTGCACCATGGCCTTGCCGCGATGGGCCGTGGCGAAGCGTTGGCGGACGAGGAAGGCGGCCTGGGAATGGGTCGTCTCATCCACCCGGTCGGCGGGCCATGCGGCTGCGCTCTGTGCGGCCATGGCGGGCCAGTCGGCAGGCAGCCTGGCTGATGGCTGCGCGACCAGTGCGAACAGCAGGCTCACGTCAGCCGCTCCACCTGTCCGTCGGCCACGCGCCAGACGGCGGCCTCGCCCAGCACGGCGGCGAAGGGCGCGGTTTCGGTGCCGGTCAGCCAGACTTGCGCGCCGCTGTCGCGCAGCCGGTCGAACAGCGCCTCGCGCCGCAGCGGATCGAGATGCGCGGCGACTTCGTCCAGCAGCAGCACGCCGGGACGACCGCGCGCCGCCAGTTCGGCATGGGCCAGCGTGATCGCCACCAGCATGGCCTTCTGCTCGCCGGTGGAGCAAGCGGCGGCGGGCATTGCCTTGCCCGCCATGGTCACGCCCAGTTCGTCGCGGTGGGGGCCGGAAAGGCTGCGCTGGGCGGCGCGGTCGGTCCGCCGCTGCTGGCGCCAGTTGGCGGCGAGTTCGCCTTCGCCGGTGGCGCCGCCGGGCAGGTAAGCGAGCAGGGGCCGGGCGAAGGGGCTGTCGGGCAGTTCGGCCAGCCGCGCGTTGATCTGGCTGGCCAGCCGCGCGCGCCCCTGCGCCAGCGCCGATCCCGCCTGGGCCATCTGCGCCTCGATCGAATCGAGCCAGGCCGGGTCCGGCTCGCGCTCGTCCGCCAGCAGCCGGTTGCGTTCGCGCAAGGCGCCTTCGTAGCGGCTGGCGTGGCGCGCGTGGCCGGGTTCCAGCGCCAAGGCCAGCCGGTCCATGTAGCGCCGCCGCTGGCTGGCGCTGTCGGTGAACAGGCCATCCATCGCCGGGGTCAGCCAGCCCGTGGCCAGCCATTCGCCCAGCGAAAGGGCGGTGGCCTCGGCCCCGTTGACCTGCACGATCCGCCTGCCGGGACGATCTGCCGCCACGCCCGTGCCCAGCTGCACCGGCTCGCCGTGGTCGCCCGGATCGAGCCGCGCGCTGGCGGCGAACTGGCCTGCACCGGACTTGCCCGCCATGTCTGCCAGCGCCGCGCGGCGCAGGCCGCGACCGGGCGCGAACAGCGACAAGGCTTCCAGCACGTTGGTCTTGCCCGCGCCGTTTTCGCCCACCAGCAGGTTCAGCTGGCGCGCCTGGTCCAGCCGGGTTTCGGCATGGTTGCGGAAGCTGGAAAGGGTGATCCGGTCGAGCATGATGGCAGGGCAGGGTTCCTATGCCAGCGCGGTGCGGCGCGCCACCGGAAAGCGCGATCCCCATAGTTGGTGAAAAATCCCAACTGATGGTTTCGTTTCAACGCCAACCTTTCGCTGATCTGAACAAGAATGGCAGAATTCCGCCATTTTTTCGAATTGGCACGCCCTCTGCAATCATGGCGGCATGGGACGAAACACACTGATTGAAACACAAGAGGGAAACAAAATGACTTTCGCAAACGACTTCAACGCTCGCCTGACCGCCGCTTTTGCTGCTGTCGCCATGACCATGATGCTGATCGTGACCAGCTTCTCCACCCCGCAGGGCAGCGCGCTCGCCGGCCTGCTGGCCTGAACCAACCACACCACCAAGGGACTTTAAGGATATGACCATGACCAATGAATTTTCCACCCGGCTGATGGCCGCGCTTGCTGCCGTCGCAGTAACCATGACGCTGCTCGTCAGCAGCTTCCACAACCCGCACGCCACCACCGTTCTGGGGCTGCTGGCATGACCCGGTTCGATCGCGGCGACCAGGCCGTTCGCCCGGCTTCGTCGAAGCAGTTCGCGCTCGACCGGCGTGACGGCAAGATCGGCGGCGTCTGCGGCGGGATCGCCAACTACCTTGGCGTGAACCCGCTGATCGTCCGCGCGGTCTTCCTCGCCGGTACGCTGTTCGGCTTCGGCAGCTTCCTGGTGATCTACCTCGTGATCTGGCTGCTGGCCAAGTAAGGCCGGCAGCCACTCACCATCCACCCCTCAGCGGCCCGCCCTCACTTGTCAGAGGTGGCCGCGAAGGGGGAGAAGTCGGTGTCGGTATCGAAGATCTCGACGCCTTCGCGCTTTTTGAGAAAGCCCACCACCCGGTATGTGACCGGCGTCAGCACCGCTTCCCAACCTACCTTCATCGCCCAGTTCGTGGCCATCACCAGCAGCACGTCGCTGGTCTCCCACTGCCCAAGGAAGGCGACGGGATAGAAGATCAGGCTGTCGACCCCCTGGCCGACCACGGTCGAGCCGATGGTGCGGGTCCACAGCATCCGGCCCTGGGTCCACACCTTCATCTTCGCCATCACGTAGGAATTGACGAACTCGCCCGCCCAGAAGGCCATGACCGAAGCGAGCACGATGCGCGGCACTTGCCCGAACACTGATTCGTATGCCTCCTGCCCGGTCCAGCTGGCGGCGGGCGGCAGGCTGACCACCACCCAGCTCATCAGCGCCATGAACAACAACGCGGCAAACCCCGCCCAGATCACCCGCCGCGCGCGGGCATAGCCATAGACCTCGGTCAGCACGTCCCCCATGACGTAGGAGAGCGGGAAGAACAGGATCCCCGCGCCGAAGGTGACGCCGGCCACCGTGGCCAGCTTGGCCGCCCCGATGACGTTGGAGAGCACCAGCACCACGACGAAGGCCGCCATCACCAGGTCGTAATAGCGGAAGTGCGGCTGGGTGTGGGGCGGGTTGTCCATGATCGCGATAGCTAGCGCCATTTGCGCTGCGGGCAAAGATCGCTATCTGCGCAGCCACGCGCCCGTAGTTCAACTGGATAGAGCACGAGCCTTCTAAGCTTGGAGTTGCAGGTTCGAGTCCTGCCGGGCGCGCCAAAGGGGAGGTCATGCCGAAGGCGTGGCCTCCCCTTTGGTTTGTCCCGAGCAGACGCGAACCTTCAGGTTCGGAGTCGGAGCGAAGCGGAGACGTGCGCAGCACAGTCCTGCCGGGCGCGCCAGTTATCAACTGCTTACATGTTACCAAGCTATGGAGGGGTAGCACATAGGCAATTCTTGCGCACTCCAGAAACTTGCCAGCGTCCAACTGAACGATTGTCGGCGGCATCGCGTTTCATATCCCACAACAGGGGTGATCGAGCGTTACCTAAATGACGACAGGAGCCTGAAACTTGCGAGGACGTCCACATAATGGCAGTCCATTCAGATGACCGGTCGCATCGTCCTCTTCATCTTTGCGATGACCGCGCTGGTGATGGTGTGCGTGGCGGTCGGCGCCTATGCGGTACTCCTGAGCTTCCCGCCAGAGCTACCTCAAGGCGGCATTGATCCCACAACGCTTCGCGACCTACTCGCGCAGGAGAGCATGGCCCGCTGGACTTTTGTGATGGTCGTAGTTTCGATCGTGACCATCGTGATCACTGGACTGGGTACCTACTTCATTGCGCGACAGGTGGAGCTTACCCAGAAATCGCTTGAACACAGCATTTCGATGGCCGAGATTTCGCGCGAGGGTGCTAAAGCGGCCACTGTCGCGGCCGAGGCCAATATCCTGATGGCATCGCAGAACCGTCCGTGGATGTTGCCGGACGATGCCCTGGCGGACCTCATTGCCGATCATCCCAGCCCCCCGTTTCCCCCAAATACACAATTGATCGGCATCAGCCTTGAGCAAGTCGTAAAGAACCTTGGCGGTACCCCTGCAACAATGCTCGGGGTCGATTTCCAGGTGGCCCATGTCGAAAAGGCGAAGCTTCGCCTTGAGGTACCCGACGTTCCGCGCTTCGAGCCGAACGCGCCAGCAGAAAACCAGATGGTGGTGCCTGCCAATGGCTTTATCAGGTCTCATCCCTTCCGCATCGAGCACGATGACTTTGGGCGATTTGTGAGAGCAGAGACAGCCGTGCTGATCTACTGCTACGTACGCTATCGCGACGTGCTGACCGCGCGCGAACACCTGACCGAGACGGTGATCATGTATGAATTTCTAGGCTTCGCGATGGAGGACGGCCTACAGGTTCCGCGAGTGGCTCGCATCAGTATTGGACAGCAGAACCAACTTACCTAGCAACCGTCGCCCAGTCCCAGCTTCTCATCTGCATCAACAGCCTTGCCAGGCGCACATCTGTGTTGGGTCCGGTGCGGCTGACCTTCGGCTTTGCGGTGCAATGGCCGGAATCTCTGTCAGTATGTCGAAGTTTTTTACAATACAGCTCCCCGTTAACCTCTCACCAACCATCGTGGCCCGCAGGAATCCGCCAATCGGCAAAACTGGCACGGGCTGTGCAACAGTATTGGCGTACCCAAGTTCTTCGAACGAGGCGGGATCGAACCCCAAGGTCCCCAACCAAGTCTCCCGGTCCCGCCTCCCCGAAGAACCCGGTTTTCCCCACATCTGCGAAAATCAGCGCCGCGCCACCCACGGTTCGTCGGTGCGATCCACCTGCATCTCGCCCGCATAGGGGCGACACAGGGCGAAGGCTTCGGCGGGTGTGCCGTGCAGCCATTGCTGCCAGTCGTGACGCGGCAGGATCACCGGCATCCGCTCGTGCAGCGGGCGGACGTGGGCGTTGGCGTCGGTCATCACCATCGAATAGGCCGCGCCCCA
>JAGREI010000290.1 GCA_020446625.1 Erythrobacter sp. | reverse complement strand
TACGACATGGACGGGCGGACCGACATCACCTGGTCGGCCTCGATCGGGTTCCGCCTGGCCGAAAAGGCCGAGCGGCTGGCGCGCTATGTCGTTTCGCTCGAAGCAATCGATCCGGCACACCCGCTGCTGGGCGAACTGCGCCCCGCCGCCACCTACGCGCAGGACCGGGCGCAGGATTTCGCCGCTGACCTGACCGATCCCGCCGCGCTGTCGGTCGCCGCCAACCGCCTGA
The DNA here is from genome assembly GCA_020446625.1 of Erythrobacter sp. Classification (GTDB taxonomy): domain Bacteria; phylum Pseudomonadota; class Alphaproteobacteria; order Sphingomonadales; family Sphingomonadaceae; genus Alteraurantiacibacter. The sequence continues at coordinate 3,923 of JAGREI010000290.1, read as the reverse complement.
CCGCCAGCGATCCGCGCAAGCTGCTCAGCCTGTCGCGCTATGTCGCGGCGCTGGAGGAGGAGGCGAAGTCCTGCCCTGACGCGGGCCGCGCGGTCGCGCTGAAGACGCTGGCCGCCGCCATGCGCGCCGATGGCCTGGGCATGGGGTGGATTCACTTCCGGGTGAACGCCAAGCAGTTGCACAACGCCATCCGCCGCCGGATTGACCCGCAGGGCAACCTTGACCTGGCCAGCAAGGGCGCGGTGGTTCATCTCACCCGCGCGATCGAGAGCCTCACGCCGCTGCGCAGCAATTTCGGCGCGCTGGCGATCGAGAGCGCCACGGCGACGCGCCAGTTTCTCGCCATGGCGCAGATCCTCGCCCATATCGATGCCGACGCGCCGATCCGGATGCTGGTGGCCGAGTGCGAGGAGCCTGCCACGGTGCTGGCCGCGCTCTATTTCGCCAAGCTGTTCGGGATCGAACGCAAGGTCGATGTCTCGCCGCTGTTCGAGACCGAGAGCGCGCTGGAACACGGCGGCCGCTTCCTCGACGAACTGCTGGCCGAGCCGGTGTACCAGCACTACGCGCGCGGGCGCGGGCGGGTGTCGATCCAGACCGGCTTTTCCGATGCCGGGCGCTTCGTCGGGCAGATCCCCGCCAGCCTGGCCATCGAACGCCTGCAAGGGCGGCTGGCCAATGCGATGGAAGCGAGCGGCCTGACCGATGTGGCCGCGCTGATCTTTGACACCCACGGCGAAAGCATGGGTCGCGGCGCGCACCCGCACAACCTGGCCGACCGGCTCGACTGGGCGCTGTCGCCCTGGGCCAAGCGCCGCTTCATGCGCGCCGCCATCGTGCTGGAGCCGGAGGTGAGCTTCCAGGGCGGCGACGGCTACCTGTGGTTCGCCACCCCCGCGCTGGCCCGCGCCACGCTGACCCGGATCGCCAGCCTGCGCCCGGCGGAAACCCGCGTCGATGCGCCGACCGACCCGTTCTACAGGCGCACCGACCTCTCCCTCGACTTCTACCGCGCGATCAAGGAACACCAGCGGGAGCACCTTGAAAGCCGCACCTACAGCCGCGCGATCACCGCATTCGGGCTGGGCCTGCTCAATCCCACCGGCAGCCGCGTCAGCCGCCGCCAGTCTGACCTTGCCGCCGACCGCGAGATGAGCCTGCGGCAGATCCGCGCCATCCCGCACAACGCCATCCTGCAACAGCTGGGCTACCCGGTGAACGTGATCGCGGGCGTGGGCCACGCAGCAGAGGGCAATTACGAGGAACTGGGCGCGCTGCTGGCCGAAAGCCCGCGCGGGCGCGAACTGGTGCGGCTGGTGCGCGCCGCCAATGCGCTCGCCAGCGTGAAGACCGTGGCCGCCTATGGCGAGCTGTTCAACTCCGCCTACTGGGCCAGCCGCCCCTATCGCGGGACTGAAGCGGGACTGACGGCGGCTTGCGAAGACCTGTCCGAATACCTCGTCAAGGATGACCGGGTGGGCGTGTTCCGCCGCCTGGCCAGCCGCCTGCGGGTGGACGCGATGAAGCTGCACCGGCTGCTGGAACACGTTCCCGACGAAAGCCCGGTGGCAGGCCGCGAGGGAGATCGGGAGGAGCGGCGGCGGATGATCGGCGTGCTCCAGGCGCTGCGCCTGGCCCTGATGCAAGCCATGTTCATCCGCGCCGTCAGCGTCCCGGCCTTCAGCCGCGCCAACGACGTCAGCCGCGACGACGTGCTGGAAATGGTCTTCACCCTGCGCGTGGACGAGGCGCTGGCGCAGTTGCGGCGTGCCTATCCCACCCATTTCCCCGGCATCGAACGCTTCGACCTGACCGAGCCGACCGACTGGCCAGACGGCGGGGACGAAGGCTATGACGCGATCCACCGCGACTTCATCGACCCGATCGAGCGCGCCCACGTGCTGTCGCTGCGCGTCACCACCGCCATCGCCAACCTGTTCGGCGCGCATGGTTAGCGGCCGGTAAATCAGTCACCTGCGCCGTCCCGTTCTTGGACGAGGGCCGCTGCGACGTGGATTTTTGCCGCATTTGCAGGCATGGTGGCAGAATGAACAGTGCCATCAAGTGGATCGCGGGCCTCTCGCTGGCCGTTGTCGCCTTCATCGGCGGGGCCGTTGCCATGGGCGGCGGGACCGAGGCGCAGGAAGCCACGCAGGGCGTAGTCGGCAATGCCGTCGATGGGGCGGTGCAATTCGTCGCCAACGAAGTGGTGCAGCCGGTCGAACCCGAAGTGGACATGAACGATCCCTTCGTGATCAAGCGCATCCTGCCGATCGACGGGCCGATCCGCTACGGCGAATGGCACTGGGATGACGAAGGCGTTCCCGACGGACCGCTGGTGATGACGGTGGACCTGCAAGCCCGCGTGATCTCGGTCTTCCGCGACGGTTACGAGATCGGCGCGGCCGCCGCGCTGATCGGCTCTGCGGACCATCCCACCCCCACCGGCACCTTCCCGATCCTGACCAAGGAACGCGACAACGTTTCCGAACAGTACAACAATGCCCCCATGCCCTGGTCGCTGCGGCTGACCTGGGACGGTGTGGCGATCCACGGCGGGCGCGAGGTGGAACGCGGCTATGTCAGCCACGGCTGCATCGGCGTGCCGGACGAATTCGCCGCCCGCCTGTTCGACGAAGCCAGCGTGGGCGACGTGGTGATCATCACCGACGGCGTGATGACGGGCATCGGCGGCAGCCTGCGGACCGAGAGCTAACTCTCCCGCCGCGGGGGTTCGGGGCGAAGCAGCCATTTGCCGCTGGCCACCGTCGCCAGCACACCGGCCACGTTCCCACCGCCGCCATTCTCCAGCCGGTCGAGCAGCCGCGCCACGTCGTCGCCGCGCGGCTTTCCGCCCATTTCCTGCATGACCATGGCCAGCACCCGGCGGTTCACCTCGCGCAGCGGCCCCGGCTGCATCAGGTAACCGTCTGCCGTCTTGCTGACCATCTGCGGCCGCGACTGCGCGGCGAAGACGGTCAGCGCCTCGTAGGCTTCGGCAAGGTTGCCGGCTGACCGGGCAATCGCTTGTGGCACCAGCCAGTCGCAGTCTGCCATGGCCTGCCGCAGCCGCACGCGATCGAAGCGGTCGTCGGCATTGCTCGGGTCGCGGGCTACCGCCTGCCCTGCGTCTGCCGCCACCTGCGCCAGCTCGGCCCGCCGGAACGCGAGCAAGGGCCGGATGATCGCCAGCGCCAGGTCGTCGCGATACTGCGCCGCGCGAACCCCGGCCAGGCCCGCAACGCCGCTGCCCCGGTTGAGCCGCATCAGCAGGGTTTCGGCCTGATCGTCGGCATGGTGAGCTGTCGCAATGGCGGCACATTGCTGTCGGTTCGCCCAGTCAGCCAGGGCCGCATACCGCGCCTCGCGCGCCATGGCCTGCACGTTGCCCACGCCGACCTCTACCGCCAGCACCTCGCACGGCACCCCACGCTCGGCACAGGCCGCCGCCACCAGCGCGCACTCATCCCTGGCTTCTGGGCGCAGGCCGTGATCCACCGTCGCCACTTCGAACTGGCCGGGGATCGCCTCACAGGCCAGCAGCAGCATGGCCATCGAATCCGGCCCGCCGCTGACAGCGAGGCCAATCTTCGCCCCTGACGGATTCAGCCGGTCGAGCGCCGCCTTGAAGCGCGCGACCAGCCCGGCATCAATCGCAGTCGACGCGGCCACGCAGGCTGCCGTACTGGCCCGCCAGTTCGCCCGAGGCCAGCGCCGGGTATTCGTCACCGAACACCGACAGCGCGATGCAGGCACGGCGGGTATCGTCCAGCGCGATCATCGATTCGGCCAGGTACAGTAGGCTGTGCGGCGCGCGGGCGCCGGCATGGTCCGCATTGTAGTTGGCCAGGAAGTGCGTCGCCGCCGTGCGCGGGTCGCCCGCGTCGAGGAAAGCGCGGCCCAGCAGGTTGCGGCCATAGCTG
>JAGREI010000289.1 GCA_020446625.1 Erythrobacter sp. | reverse complement strand
GAACACAGCCGCATCTATTGCTTCGCCAATGGCTACAAGATGCCCAGCGAGCGGGCGAAGGTCTATATCTCCTCTGCCGATTGCATGAGCCGCAACCTCAACCGCCGGGTGGAATCGCTGGTGCCGATCCGCAACCGCACCGTGCATGACCAGGTGTTGCAGCAAGTCATGCTGGCCAATTTGCTCGACACCGAACAGAGCTGGGAACTTGAGCCGGACGGGCAATATCACCGCGCCGACACCAGCGCGCGGTCGTTTAACTGCCATCGTTATTTCATGACCAACCCATCCTTGTCGGGTCGCGGCGGGGCGCTGGAATCGGATGCGGTGCCCAAGCTGGCGCTGCGCAAGGGAGCTGTCTGATGCCATCACGCAAACGGCGCCAGGAACGCGAAGGGGTCTTTTCCGGCCACCGGGCGCAGCGGGCGATCATTGATATCGGCTCCAACACGGTCCGGCTGGTGATCTATGGCGGTTCGGCGCGCGCGCCGACGGTCCTGTTCAACGAGAAGATGCTCGCCAGGTTGGGGCGGGATATTTCCACCAAGGGCACATTGGCAGACGAAGCGGTCGAACTCGCCCTGCGCGGGCTGCGGCGCTTTTCCGTCTTGCTCCAGGATCACGACATTACCGATGTGGAAGTTGTCGCCACCGCTGCGGTGCGCGATGCGTCCAATGGGCCGGACTTCCTCGCTCAAGTCCGCGCCATCGGTTTCGATCCGCGCTTGCTGTCGGGAGAGGAAGAAGCGGCCACCAGCGCCATTGGCGTGATCGGGGCCTTCCCCGGTGCAGAAGGAGTCGTGGCGGACCTCGGCGGGGGCAGTCTGGAATTCACCCGCATCGGCAACGGCATGTGCGAGACGGGCACCAGCCTGCCGCTGGGCACTTTGCGCCTGCACGAATGGCGCGAGACCAAGCCTTCGGCGATGCGCAAATCCATCGGCAAATTGCTCGACAAGGAAGGCTGGGGCGGGGGGATCGACGCGCCGCTCTATCTCGTAGGCGGCACATGGCGGGCCATGGCGGTCTATGCCATGCAGCAGCGCGGCTATCCGCTGACGGACCCGCATGGCTTTGAACTGACTGCGAAGGAAGCGGTGAAGCTGGGGGAAGAGCTGGCCGCGGCCGATCCGGAGGAGCTGCGCAAATTGCCGCGTATCTCGACCATGCGCGCCTCCTACCTGCCTGATACGGCAGTCTTGCTGCAGGCACTGGTGGAGCAATTGACACCGGAAAAGCTGGTGATCTCCGCATGGGGCCTGCGCGAAGGGCTGCTCTACCAGCGGCTCGATCCGGTCGCCCAGGCGCAGGACCCGCTGCTGGCAGGCATGGCGCAATTTGCCGCCCAGCGCGGCGCGCCCCCGATGCTGGCGACGCGGGTGGCAGGCTGGACGGTCGATGCTGTGCCGGAAAGCGGAAAAGGGTCGGAGCGGTTGCGGCTGGCCGCCACGCTCGACCTGCCGCCGGGCGCGGTGTTCCGGCTGGTGGAACTGCCGATGCTGGCGCGCATCGCGCCGGGCGCCTTCGTCGTGGTTTTCGCGCTGTGCCTGTCCAGCTTCGCCGTGGCGCTGACGCTGGGCGGAGGGCCGCGCGCCACCACGGTGGAACTGGCGATCTATCAAAGCTTCCGCTTCGATTTCGACCTGGCCCATGCGGCGACGCTGGCGCTGGTGCAACTGCTGCTGGTGGCCGGCGCGGCGCTTGTGCTGCTGCGCCTGCCGCTGGGGGCGGCGCAGGCGGGGCTTGACCAGGCGTTGCGGCGCCGGGATGCCGACCGGGCCGGGATGCGGGCGCTGGACGCGGGCTGGATCGCGCTGGCCGCGCTGTTCCTGTTGCTGCCGCTGGCCGCCATCGCCCTGCGCGGCCTGCCGGGGCTGGCCGAGCTTGGCGCGCCGGTCTGGCAGGCGGCGGCGGTGTCGCTGGCCGTCGCGCTGGGCTCGACCGCGCTCTGCCTCGCGCTGGCGCTGCCGCTGGCGATGGGGCGCGGAGAGCTTGCGGGCCTCCTGGGTCTGGCGGTGTCGCCGCTGGTGCTGGGCACCGGGCTTTTCCTGCTGATCCGGCCCTTCGCCGCGCCTTTCGCCCTGGCCCTGCCGGTCACCGCGCTGGTCAATGCGCTGATGGCGCTGCCCTTCGCCCTGCGCGCCCTGCGCCCCGAGGTGCAGGCGATCACCGCGACCTATGGCCCGCTGGCGCAGGCGCTGGGGATGGGGCCGCGCGCCTGGACCTTCCGCGTCCTGCTGCCCCGCCTGCGCCGCCCGCTGGGCTTTTCGGCGGGGCTGACGGCGGCGCTCAGCATGGGCGATCTGGGGGTGATCGCGCTGTTCGCCCCCGACCGGGCGACGCTGCCCTTGCAGATGTACCGGCTGATGCAGGGCTACCGGATGGAGGCGGCCTCGGCCGCGGCCCTGCTGCTGCTGGCACTGTCGCTGGGGCTGTTCTGGATCTTCGACCGGGGAGGGCGCGCCGATGCTGACGCTTGAGGCGCTGCGGATCGTGCAGGGCGATTTCTCGCTGCGTGCCGACTGGACGCTGCCCGCCGGGATCACGGCGGTGATCGGGCCCTCGGGCGCGGGCAAGTCGACGCTGCTGGCGGCCATCGCGGGGTTCCTCGCCCCGGCCTCGGGGCGCATCCTGTGGGACGGGCGCGATCTGGGGCCGGTCGCGCCGGGGCAGCGGCCCGTGGCGATGCTGTTTCAGGACCACAACCTGTTCCCGCACCTGACGGCGGCGCAGAACGTGGCGCTGGCCCTGACCCACCGCGCCCGGCTGACGGCCGAGCAGACGGCGCAGGTGACCCGGGCGCTTGAGCGCACGGGGCTGGCGGGGCTGGGCGGGCGCAAGCCCGCGCATTTGTCGGGCGGACAGCAAAGCCGGGTGGCGCTGGCGCGGGTGCTGTTGCAGGACCGGCCCCTGATGTTGCTGGACGAACCCTTCTCGGCCCTTGGCCCCGCGCTCAAGGCCGAGATGCTGGACCTCGTGGCGGAACTGGCGCGCGAGACCGGGGCGCAGGTGCTGATGATCAGCCACGACCCCGCCGATGCCCGCCGCATCGCCGCGCATTCGGTGCTGGTGGCCGAGGGCGTGGCGCATCCGCCGCAGGCCACGGGCGCGCTGCTGGACGCGCCGCCGCCGGCGCTCAGGGCCTATCTGGGCGGCTGAACCTCAGGCAGGGACGCCTCGGGGCGGAAGCCCTCGGGGATGGTGTCGCGCCCCTCAAGCACCAGATCGGCCATGACCTCGGCCACCTTCGGCGCCATGCCGAAGCCGATCTTGAAGCCGCCATTGGCGATGAA
>JAGREI010000288.1 GCA_020446625.1 Erythrobacter sp. | reverse complement strand
CATCGGCGGCGGCGAAGCCACCGCGCTGGCGGTCGAACTCGTCTGATCGGCAAGTGTTTGGGGACGGGCTGAAAAGTCCGTCCTTGGCATTCCCCGATTTCCGTGGGACAATGTCAACGAACAGACCGATTTCGAGGAGGATTGCCCGATGAAGAAGCTGATTGTCGCGAGCATGGCGCTGGCCCTGGCCGCCTGCAACGGTGCCGAAACCGAAAGCGCCGATGCCCCCGCAGCTGACGCGGCAACCGCTGACGCCAGCGACGTCCTCACCGGCGATGCGCCCGGCTTCGAAGCCGTGGCCCCCGGCACTTACCAGGTGACTCGCTCGGGCGGCGAAGTCGACTACATCGAGATCCACCCCGGCATGACCTATTCGCGCGTCGATGCCGACGGCAATGCCACCGGCGGCTCGATCTACATGCAGGACGGCAAGACCTGCTTCACCGTCGAAGGCGAGGAAGCCGCGAACTGTTTCACCGACGGCNNGCACCAGGCCGATGGCAGCATGGAAACGACATCCGATGCGGGTAATGTCTCGACGGTGCGCCCGGTGGAAGGTACGCTGGAAGACAACGTCCCCGCCGAATAACCTAACAGGACCATTGCGATGACCAAGCCGTTTGCCCTTGTCGGCGCCCTTTCCTGCGCCCTCGCCCTGTCCGCTTGCGGTGACAGTGAAGAGGACGCCGCGACCGAGGCGGAGATTCCCGCCGAAGTGGCCGCCAGCGCCGCCACCTTCGTCAACGCCGGGATCTACCGCTCGACAACCGCGCAGGGCAGCGGCGTGGTGGTCTCGCTGCTGGGCGACGGCACCTACACCATCACCAATGGCGGCGAACAGGCCGAGGCGGGCATTTGGCAGGACAGCGACACCGGCGTCTGCCTCACCGCCGAAGGTGGCTTCAGCGAAAGCTGCTTCGCCATCGCGCCGGGGGAAGAGCCGAACACCCGGCTGATCACCGATCCGGCAGGCACGACTTCGAACTATACCTTCGAAGGCTAACTGCCCCGATCAGGGTTCGCCCGGACCCCACAGGCGCGCCTGTTCCACCCAGCCCCGGTGTCCATCCACGTCGAGCTCGCACCAGCCCGCCTCGCAATCGCCCAGCACGCCCAGCACGCCGGGCTCAAGGTTCCAGCGCAGGTGGGCCGCAGCTTCCGGCGCAGCGCGCATCGGGGCCAGGCCTTCGCCTGTCACCACGGCGGTGCGTTGGCGGCTGAGCAGGCTGGCGGAAATCCACCCGGTAGTGCCATCCGGCTCCTCCACATAGCGCCAGCCCTGCAACAGCCGCACCACCTTCACCGGCAGGCCCTGGCGGTGATAGACCCATTCGATCGGGAACTGCTCGCCCGGCCCGCGCCGCATGTTCGCCTCTGGTGCAGAGATGCTGGCCCAGTAGGGCAGATCGTTCTCCTGCGCGGCGGCAGGCGCCGGGGCGTAGGAGATCAGCAGGGCAAGCAAGGCGAGTCGCAGGGGCCGGAACATCGGCCAAGCCTACTCGCTGTGGAGCCCGGCCCGCAATGCCCCTGCGACTGCTTGCCCAATCGCAACCTTCTGGCGTAACAGGCCCGGAATACGAAATTCCGCCGCCAGAGCGGACCGCAGAGGGAATCGAATGCTTCGCAAGATCCTTGCCGCCATGGTGCTGGCCACGGCCGCCCTGCCTCACGTCGCCCATGCTCAGGAAGCCGTCTACCCGGCCGGCAACGATGGCGGGGATACCGCCTGGGTGCTCGCTTCCACGGCGCTGGTTCTGCTGATGACCCTGCCGGGGCTGGCGCTGTTCTACGGCGGGCTGGTGCGGGCGAAGAACTTCCTCTCGGTGCTGTTGCAGATCGGGGCGGTGGCTTCGGTCGCCTCGGTGCTGTGGATCGTGGTCGGATACACGCTCGCCTTCGGCCCGGTGAGCACTGGCGTGATCGGCGGCGGGCTCAACCTGATGCTCGCCAACCTCGGCAACGTGCGCGAAGGGCTGACCATCCCGGAAAGCACCTTCGCGCTGTTCC
>JAGREI010000287.1 GCA_020446625.1 Erythrobacter sp. | reverse complement strand
GCGGTGGGCGACCACGTCGTGCTGTCGGGCAGCAGCTGCGGGCGCTGCCCTTCGTGCCTGGCGGGTAGGCCCACCTATTGCGACCTGGCCATGCCTTTGTGCTTCGGCGGCCAGCGGCTCGACGGCACCACCGCGCTTTCGCAAGGCGAGACCTGCGTGCATTCGCACTTCTTCGGCCAGTCGAGCTTTGCCAGCCACGCCATCGTCCCCCAGCGCACCGCGGTGAAGATGGACAAGGCCCTGCCGCTGCACATGCTCGGCCCGCTCGGCTGCGGCGTGGTGACCGGCGTGGGCGGGGTGATCGAGGCGCTGAAGGTGCAGCCCGGCCAGTCGATTGCCGTGCTCGGCAGTGGCGGCGTGGGCCTGTCCGCCGTGATGGGCGCCAGGATCGCGGGCGCGGAGCAGATCGTGGCGGTGGACCTGAGCGACGAGCGGCTGGAACTGGCGCGCGAACTGGGCGCGACGCATACCTTTCGCGGCGACCAGCCCGATCTTGCCAAGGCCCTGCGCCAGGTCACCGGGCGCGGCCTCGATTTCACCTTCAACACCACCAATGTCCCCGCGATCCACACCCTGGCGCTGGACGTGCTGGCGATGAACGGCACCGCCGGTTTCGTCGCCGCGCCAATTGGCGAATGGAAGCTCGCCATGTTCCCCATGCTGGCAGGCGGGCGGCAGTTGCGCGGCATCCTGGGCGGTGACGCCGATCCGCAGACGTTCCTGCCCCGGCTGGCCAGCTGGTGGCAGCAGGGCCGCCTGCCGTTCGACAAGCTGCTGACCTTCTACCCCTTTGCCCAGATCGAACGCGCCTTTGCCGATGCCCGGTCGGGCGCGGCGATCAAGCCCGTGCTGCTGATGGAGAACCCCGCATGACGCCTGCAATCCGCGCGCAACTGCTCGCCTTTGGTCGCGACCTGACCCCGCCCATGCTGCAAGGCACGTCTGCCCTGATGGCGTCGATCAACAAGGGCATGGACGCGGCCACGCAGGTGACGCGCGACATTTCCTATGGGCCAGACCCGCGCCACCGGCTCGACCTGTTCAGCCAGGGGGCTCTGCAAGGCGCGCCGGTGTTCGTCTTCCTCCACGGTGGCGGTTTCGTGATGGGGGACAAGCACGCCGAAGGATCGCCCTTCTATTCCAACGTGGGCGATTTCGCCGCGCGGCACGGCTGGGTGGGGGTGACGATCACTTACCGCCTGGCACCCGCCAACCGCTTCCCCAGCGGGGTGGAAGACCTGACCATGGCGGTCGACTGGCTGCGCGCAAACGTGGCCGCGCACGGCGGCGATCCGGCGAAGATCGTGCTTTCGGGCCAGAGCGCCGGGGCCAGCCACGTCGCCAACTACCTGGCTCATGCGCGCGACCATGCAGCAGGAATTGCCGGCGCGACCTTCCTCAGCGGCATCTACGACGTGCGCACCAGCGCGGCGAACGACTTCAACAAGGCATATTACGGCGAGGATGTGGCCGGTTGGGGGCCAGCCTCGGCGCTGGCCGGACTGATCGCGTCAGACGTGCCGATGCAGTTCAGCCTGGCCGAATTCGACCCCGAGGACTTCCAGCAGCAGGCCGCCCGGCTGGTGGCCCAGTGGACCGCCAGCAAGGGCGCGCTGCCCGAACTGCACTACCTCGTCGGCCACAACCACCTCAGCCCCGCACAGTGCCTCGGCAGCGACCTGCGCGAGACCGAGCGGATGTTGGCGGGGTTCGTGCGGCGGGTGACGGGTTAGACCTTCTTCGCGCAGCTGATGCACAGCGCGGCTTCGGGGCGCGCTTCCAGCCGCCCTTCGCTGATCGCCTCGCCGCATTGCACGCAGAAGCCGTAGTCGCCCGCCGCGATGCGGTCGAGCGCGCGGCTGGTGGAGGCGATCTCGCGGGCGATGATCTGCGCCTGCCCTTCCAGGCTGTCGTCATCCTCCATCTGCACCGCGCGTTCGGAACTGTCCGGATCGTGCGGTTCGTCGAGGTCGGCCTCGATCCGCTGGAGGCGGCCTTCGAGGTCGGCCAGCTGGGCGGTGAGGCGGGCCTTGGCGGCCTGGGTATCGGTCATGCATTCGTCTCCTGAGGGGTGGGAATCCAACTGCCGTGGAACGCCATGGGCATGGCAAAGGGCAGCTTGATCGTGGCAAGCGGCGGGCGGCTGACGTCGCGCCCGTCGAGAATCAGCAGGTCGGCGCGCTTGTCCGCCAGGCGGTCGACCACGGTCAGCACGAAGCCATCGCCTTCCGCCGCATCGGGGGCGCGCGGCACGAAGACCGGCTCCTGCGCGGCGGCATGTTGCAGGCTGTGGACCTTCACTTCGCCGCTGTCCCAGTCGATCTGGCCCACCCCCATTTCGGGAAAGGCGCGCAGCGAGAAATAGCCGGTGCGATAACGCTGCATGGCGAAGCGGTCGTCGATCCTGGGCATGTCGCCCAGCGCGCCGGGCAGGGGATTGATGCTGACCGCTTCGGCATCGGGCCGGGACAGGTCGAACACGATCCGGGTGATCTGGGTCACCGTCTCGGGCAGTTCGGGGAAGCGTCCGTTCCGGTCGGCGAAGAAGCAGAAGCAGTTGCCGGGGCTGATCGGCGTGTCGATTACCACCGTGTTGCCTTCGCTGTAGGCGTTCATCACGTGGCCCATCACGCCCGGCACGTCGAACCAGCGCATGTCGCGCGCCGGGTCGCCATCGCGCGGCATCACGCCCCACTTGCCGGGCAGGTCGGGCTGGTACTGGTAATATGCCCCTCCCGCGCGCAGCCGCCTGTCGTCGGCGGTCAAGGGCATGATCGGGAACACCAGGTGATCGCGCGTCACGCCCCAGTCGTGGCTGAGGCCGGGGAAGGGGGTTTCGAACCACTGTTCGCGGGTCAGCCGCCCTTCGGCGTCGAACACGTGCAGGCTGGCCGCGCGGCTGGGCTCGCCATCGGCAAAGACCGCGTAGCTCCACCATTCGCCGGTGACCGGGTCGATCTTGGGATGCGCGGTGAGCGCGGTGGACCTGAGCGCGCCCCAGTCCGCCTCGCCCAGCGTTTCCAGCGTCGCCGGGTCGATCTCGTAAGGCCGCGAATCCTCGCGCAAGGCGAACAGCCGCCCGTTGTGCGCGAAGGCATAGGTATTGCCGGTATTGTCGCGCTGGGGGAGGTTGGAGACGCTTTCGTCGTCGGTGTACCTGTTGCGATAGTGACCATAGAGCCGCCGCCGCGCCGCCCGCTCTGCCACCAGCCGCTGGGTCTGCACATAGCGGCTGCGGAAGCTGACGTGGCCGTTCTCGAACCAGAAGGCGGAAACCATGCCATCGCCGTTGAGGATGATGTCATCCTCCAGCGAAGGATATTGCCGGTCCCCCCCGCTGCGGAAATAGCCGCCTGCCAGTTCGGGCGGGATCGTGCCTTCCACCTCGCATTCGAACACGTCGGCTTCGAACCGCATCGGCATACGGCTTTGCAGGCCAAAGCTGGCGAAGGGCAGAAACACTTCCGGCATTCTTCTCTCCCGTGTTACGCCCATTTCGACAATGTTAGGCCCGCTTGGCAAGCGCGCATTTGACGGGAGACAAAGTGATGAGCCTGTGCTGGCCCGACGGAGTGCCCGCGATCATGCCGCCCGCCGACCGCGGCGAGATCGAGGAGCTTTACGCGCGCTATGCCTGGGGCATCGACCTGGCGGACGAGGAACAAGCCATCGCCACCTTCGCCCGCGATGCAGAATTCGATCACTTGTGGCAGGGCAAGGTAAAGGGCCACGATGCCATCCGCGCCAACCTGCGCAGCCTGTGGCACGACCGGCAGCACTGGTGGTATGGCCGCCAGCACATAATGAACCAGTTCATCATGGACCCGCACCCCGAAGGCGCGCGGGTGCGCTGCTTCTTCCAGATCTTCCAGTGGAACGCCGACTATCGCACCAATTTCGTCTTCGGCATCGGCACGCGGGACGATCGGCTGATCCGCGAAGACGGGCGGTGGAAGTTCTGGCGGCTGACGGTCAACGCCTGGACCGAGGTGGACCAGGTGCCGTGGAAGGACAAGCGCAGCCTGCCGCAGCGCCCGCCCTATCGCAGCGAACCCGCCGATACCCGCCCGTTCGACGAGCAAGGCCGCGATCCGTTCTAGGGATTACTTGCGCTTCTTCTGGCCGGGGATGGTCGCCAGCTTGCGATCCTTCTTCTTGCCTGACTTCTTCCCCTTCTTGCGCGCCTTCTTCAGGTCTGCCTGCAAGGCCAGCACGCCTTCGGCCAGCCGCCGCACGGCCAGGGCGCGGGGGCGCAGCTTGCGGTCGAGCACGGCCTGCGCCAGCATGTCGAGCGGCATTTCGGACTGGTCGAGCGGTGCAGCCAGCGGCGCATCTATCGCTTCGGGGGCCGGAGTTTCGGGCTGATCGGGCTGGGTCATGGCCTGTCCCATGCGGTGCGCGGGTGCGGCGGGCAAGCGCGCGGCGCGATTGTCACAAAAATGTCAAACGCGGTCAGATCGCGATCATGCCCTCGCAGCCCAGCCAGGCGGCCAGCCGGGCCAGGTCGCTCTCCACCTGTTCGGAAACCAGTTCGGCGCGGTCACGCTCGATTGTCAAGCGCAGCACGTCGCCGTCGCGGGTAAGGCGGCTGGCCATCAGCGACATGCGCGATCCGGCGCCCAGGCGGCGGCACAGGCGGAAGGCCAGGCCCCAGGCGGCGGCTTCCACCAATGCCGCCTCGCTCGCCAGCGTCAGCAGTTCGGGGGTGGGTTCGGGCTTGCCCGCCGCGCCGCGCAGCATGGCCGCGATCACCGCGCGGCCGTGATGATCCAGCCCCAGCCAGCGCTTGTCGAGCGCCCATTCGACCGAGTGCTTCAGCCGCATGTTGGGTTCCAGCCGGGTCTGCGCCATGGCCAGCATGATCGCCGCCAGCCGCAGCCGTTCGCTGCCGCCAGACCCGTTCAACCCGCGGCCGTTCGCCGCTGCCGCGCTCCACCCCGCCACCTGCGCGGCCAGCGTCTGCGAGGCACCGCGCGCTTCGGTGAAATGCGCCACCGCCGCCAGCAGCGGATCGAGCCGCTGCGCACCGGCATCGAGTTCGCGGAACAGCAGCCCCTCGCGCAGGCCCCACGACGAGAACACCAGCCGTTCGGGCTGCAAGGCCGCCATCAGCGGGCGCAGCATGGCGGCGGCATCGGGCAGGCCCGCCGCGCGCGAGGAGGAAATCCCGGCGATGGCGGTCAGCTCGGCGGGCGCCATGCGCGCCAGCTGCTTGGCCAGCCGGTCGGCCTCCTCGATTTCCACCGCATAGGCGTGCGGATCGCTGAGCGGATAGTGTGCCTTGTGCATGGCAAAGGCGGCCAGCGCGCGCCAGGTGCCGCCCACCAGGTACAGCGGGCCGGGGTGCGCGGCGGCCCAGTCGGCCCGCGCCATCGACGCGGTCACCGCCTTGTTGAACGCCTTGGTGCCCTTGGCGCGCAAGGCCGGCAGGCTGACCCCGTGCGAGGGCGCATCGCCGGCCACACCCACCAGTTCAAGGCTGCCGCCGCCAAGGTCCGCCACCACGCCTTCGGCCCCCGGAAAGGCGCCGATCACGCCATAGGCAGAGGCAAATGCCTCCTCCTCGCCGCTCAGCACTTCCACCGCCAGCCCCAGCGCCTGCACCCGTTCGACGAAGGCCGCGCCGTTCTTCGCATCACGCACCGCTGCCGTTGCCACGGTGCGCACTTCGGCAACGCCGATATCCCTCAGAATGCTGGCAAAGCGGGCGAGACCGCGCAAGGCCAGCGCCATCGCTTCCTCGGGCAGCTTGCCGCTGGTGGCCAGATCGCGCCCCAGCCGTGCGGTCACCTTCTCGTTGAGCCAGACCGAGGGCGCGCGTTGCGGGGCGGCATAGACCACCAGGCGCACGGTGTTCGAACCGATGTCGATCACCGCGCGCGTGGGGCGGTCGGCCAGCCGGCTGCGGCCGCCGCCGCTGCCCGTTCTCATGTCCCCATCCTCACGCCGCGCCCTTGCGCAGCGACAGCGTGGGCACGCGGTCTTCCTTCAGCGCCTCTCCGCGTCCCGAAAGCGATGGGTTGGTCATGAAGTACTGGTGGCAGTTGAACCCGTCGGCGTCACTCTCGACCCGCTCGTATTCCCCGGTTTCGCCGTCGAGCAGCCAGCTCTGTTCGGTATCCAGCAGGTTCGCCAGCAGCACCTGGTCCAGCACCTGGTCCTGCACCGTGGCGTTGACGATCGGCACCAGCGCCTCCACCCGGCGATAGAGGTTGCGGTCCATCACGTCGGCGCTGGAGATGTAGACGCGCGCCTTGTCGCTGGGCAGGGCCTCGCCGTTGCCGAAGGCGTAGATGCGGCTGTGTTCGAGGAAGCGGCCGATCACCGATTTCACCGTGATGTTGTCGGATAGGCCCGGCACGCCGGGGCGCAGGCAGCAGATGCCGCGGCACACCAGCACCACCTGCACGCCCGCCTGGCTGGCTTCGTAGAGCTTGTCGATCACCCGCTTCTCGGTGATCTGGTTCATCTTCCACCAGATGGTGGCGGGCCGCCCGGCGCGGGCGTGCTCGATCTCCGCGTCGATATCCGCCAGCAAGGTTTCCAGCAGGTTCAGCGGGCTGATCGCCAGCTTCTCCATGCCATCGGGCTGGACATAGCCGGTGATGAAGTTGAAC
>JAGREI010000286.1 GCA_020446625.1 Erythrobacter sp. | reverse complement strand
GGGTGGTGAACTTCATCCTCAAGGACAATTTCTCCAGCCGCGAGCTGGAAATGGAATACGGCCAGCCGTTCCGCGGCGGCTATTCCACCCAGCAGGTGGAAGGCACCTATCTGCGGATCGACGGCGACAGCCGGTTGAACCTCAACCTCGAATACAACAATTCCAGCATGTTGACCGAGGCCGAACGCGGCGTGGTGCAGGCCAGCAGCTCGGTTCCCGACCTTGGCAGCGATCCCGATCCGGCGGCCTATCGCAGCCTGGTGGCCGATTCCTCCGGGCTGGAGGCGACCGCCAACTGGTCTACGCGGCTGGGCAGCGCGGGCAATTCGCTGAGCCTCAACGCCACCTTCGAACGCGATGACAGCCTGCGCTTGCAGGGCCTTGATTCGGTGCGCCTGACCGATGCGGGCGGCACCAGCCTGCTGCGCACCTTCAACGCCGCCGATCCGCTGGTGGTGGATCGCCGCAGCGACAGCTATTCGATGGGCAGCACGCTGAACGTGCAGCTGGGCGAATGGGAAGTGACCGGCACCCTCGACGGCACCTATACCGACAGCAACAGCGACATCTCGCGGCGGATCGACACCAGCGACCTGGTGGCGCAGGCGCTGGCGGGCACGCTGGCGCTGGATGCCCAGCTGGGGCCGTTTGCCGACGCCGGGTTCGACCAGTCGCTGACCAATACCTATACCGTCAATTCGCTGGTGACCGCGCGCGCCATGCCGTTCGAACTGCCCGCGGGCGATGTCTCGGTGGCGCTGCGCACCGGCTACAAGTGGAACCGCATCGAATCGAGCGATACCCGCACCCTGGGCAGCGCCACGCAATTGTCGCGCGGGCGGGTGTTCGCCGGGGCCAATGTCTCGCTGCCGCTGACCAGCCGCGACGAGGAAGTGCTGGGCGCGCTGGGCGATTTCACGCTGAACCTGGATGGCAGCCTGGACGAGGTTTCCGACTTCGGCACGCTGGTGGGCTGGACGGCCGGGCTGACCTGGTCGCCCACCGACAGCCTCACCTTCACCGCCAACCGCATCAATGCCGAGGTGGCGCCCACGCTGACCCAGCTGGGCAGCCCCACCGTGGCCACGCCCAACGTGCAGGTGTTCGACATTGCCAACAACCAGACGGTGCTGGCCACCGTGATCACCGGCGGCAACGCCTTCCTGCCCCGCCAGCAGCAGGGTGACTGGAAGTTCGGCCTGATGTGGGAATTGCCGTTCATCGACAACGGCACCTTCACCGCCGAATACTTCGACAACCATTCCACCGGCGTGACCGACAGCCTGCCCACGCTGACTCCCGCGATCGAGGCGGCCTTCCCCGATCGGGTGACGCGCGATTCCACCGGGCAGCTGGTGCAGCTGGACCAGCGTTACGTCTCCTTCGCCGCGCGCGACGAGCGGCGGCTCCAGTTCGGGCTGAACCTTTCCGGGCGGCTTGGCCCTGAAAGCACCAGCAGCAGTTCGAGCCGTGGCGGTTTCGGCGGCGCGCCCACGGGCGGTGCGGCCGTGGCCCCGGCTGGCGGCGCACAGGGTGCTGCGCCTGCTGGCGGCGGTTTCGGTGGCGGGCAGGGCGGTGCGCCCGATCCGGCGCGGCTTGCGGCCATGCGCCAGACCTTCTGCGACACCGATCCGGCGCAGCTGCTCGACCTGTTCAACCGCGCAATCGCCGCCCAGGCGGCGGGCGAGGAAGCGCCGGTGGGGCCGAATGGCGAACCGCTGGCGATCCCGCCGCAGATGCTGCAACGGCTGGCGGGCGAGAACGGCCAGGTCGATCCGCAACGCTTCAACGCCATCCGCCAGCGCATTTGCAGCAGCGACGGCCCGCCGCAGTTCGGCGGACGGGGCGGGCCCGGCGGGCTTGCCGGTGGACCTCCGCCGGAAGGCGGCCCGCCGCAGGCAGGCGGCGCGGGTGCCGGTACTGGTGCTGGCGGCGGTCGACCCGGCGGTGGCCCGCCCGGCGGTGGGTTCCGTGGCTTCGGTCCCGGTGGCGGCGGCAGCGGCGGGCGCTGGTTCGTCAACCTCACCTATGCGCTGGAGCTGGAGAACACCGTGCTGATCGCGGCGGGCCTGCCGCGACTCGACTTGCTCGATGGCGACGCGCTGGGCGACGGCAGCACCCCGCGCCACTCCGCCAGCGCGCGCGCGGGCCTGTTCTACAACGGTTTCGGCATGTTCACTTCGGCCAGCTACACCGGCTCCTCGCGGCTCGACGGCAGCGGGTTGCCGGGCAGCACCGATCTCTACTTCGGAGACTATGTGCGCTTCAACGTCCACACCTTCGCGGACCTGGGTCGCCAGGCGTCGCTGGTGCAGGCCGTGCCGTTCCTCGCGGACACCCGCATCGGCTTCGACGTGGACAACCTGTTCGACGCGCACCAGCGGGTGACCGACAGCACCGGCGCAGTGCCGCAACGCTACCAGCCGTTCCTGATCGACCCGGCGGGCCGGACCTTCTCGATCGAGATCAGGAAGCTGTTCTGAATTTGATTGCGAAGCCGCCTCCGCCGCTTCGTCCTCGCTAGATGCGCAGGCAAGCTGCGCCCGCTGCGGGCGGCCGGTCGGCCTTGCGGCCCCGGCGGGGCCGATGGGCATAGTTTACAGGGAAGACCCCGCAGCATGGCCGCTGGCCCAGGCCCACTGGAA
>JAGREI010000285.1 GCA_020446625.1 Erythrobacter sp. | reverse complement strand
CACCAGCGCCCCGGTGGCCGCTGCCATGGCGGCCTCGCGGACTTCGGGTATCGCCGGCATGGCCGTTCCGGCCCCGTCGATCCCGGTCTGGAAGCCCAGCTGGCTTGGCGCGAATTCACCGTCGGCCATGTAGGGGAAGCCGGCCAGGTTGGCGGGGATGTAGACGAGGCCCGTCATCGGGGAAAAGCTCATCGGCTGCCACGAGTGCGCACCGCCCGCACCCGGCATCCCGACCCACAGCCCGCCGGTCTGTTCATAGCGTGCCTCGGGATTGATTTCAGGCCGCCCGGTGGCGGGATCGAGGCCCAGCGACCAGTTGAGGTCCACCCAGGGGTTGCCCGAGATGAAGTGGCCGTTGGCCGCGTCGAGCATGTAGAAATAGCCGTTCTTGGGCGCGTGCATGATGACGTGGCGCTGCTCGCCGCCGATTTCCACGTCGGCCACGGTGATCTGCGCGTTGGAATCGTAGTCCCAGCGATCTTCCGGGGTCTGCTGGAAGTGCCAGGCATATTCGCCGGTGTCCGCGTTCAGCGCCACGATGGACGAGGTGTAGAGGTTGTCCTCGCCCGCCTCCCCGTCGCCGCTGCGACCGTTGGCGCCGGGGTTCCACGGCTCGGCATTGCCGGTGCCGAACAGCACCAGGTTGGTGACCGGATCGTAGGTGATCGAATCCCACACGGTGCCGCCACCGCCCAGTTCCCACCAGTTGCCGCTCCAGGTATCGGCGGCGCGCTGCATGGCGTCGTTCTCGAACCCGTCGGCCGGGTTGCCGGGAACGGTGTGCCAGCGCCACAGTTCGTGGCCGGTTTCCCAGTCGAAGGCGGCGATGAAGCCGCGCGCGCGGTATTCCGCGCCGCCCGAGCCGATGAACACCTTGCCGTCGGCCACGCGCGGGGCGCCGGTGATGGTGTAGCTGTCGTGATCGGGCACCACCTCGGTGCTCCAGGCCACGCTGCCATCGTCCTGGTTCAGCGCCACCAGATAGCCGTTCAGGGTGGCGACGTAGACCTTGTCGCCATACAGCGCGACGCCGCGGTTCACCGCGTCGCAGCAGGCCGCCACCAGCGTTTCGCGCGGCACTTCGGGGTCATAGCTCCACTTCAGTTCGCCGGTTGCGGCGTCGAAGGCATAGACCTTGCTCCAGGCCGAAGTGACATAGAGCACGCCGTCGTGCATCAGCGGGGTGGATTCCTGCCCGCGCGCGGTGTCGAAATCGTAGGACCAGGCCAGGCCCAGGTCGGCCACGTTGTCGGCGCTGATCTGGGTGAGCGGGGAAAACCGCTGTTCGCCGTAGTCGCGGCCGTAGGTCAGCCATTCCTCTGCCGGGGCGGAAGCGATCAGCGCATCGGTAACGCCCTCGGTGGGCGGGGCCGACCCTTCGGGGGTGCCGTTGCAGCTGGCCAGCAACAGGCCCAGCGCGGCTGCCGCCGCCAGTTTCACGATCCGCATCTTCGCCTCTCCAAAAGCGTCTTGCCTGCCGCGCCCAGGGTGGGCAGGGCGACCATATCCCTCGTTAGAGTTGCTTCGGACAAGGTCAAGCATGGCCTGTTGAATCGTGCGAAATTGCCGGTTGCTTATGCTGCATTGCGGCCTATTGGAGGCCCGTCAGTCGAGCGCGAGCCCGCGCGATGACCCTGGCTCGGCATCAGCTATCAGCCACGACAGGATTTCCCCGATGACTTTCAAGCTTCCGTCGCGCGCCGACCATGTCGGCTCGTTCCTGCGCCCGCAATCGGTGATCGAGGCGCGCGCCGCCAAGGCCGCCGACATGATCGACGCTGCCGCCCTGCGCACAGTGGAGGACGCGGCAATCGCGGACCTCGTGCGCTGGCAGGCCGAACAGGGCCTGAAGGCGATCACCGACGGCGAATTCCGCCGCTACTTCTTCCACACCGATTTCCTGCTCCAGCTGGACGGCGTGGAGGAACGCGGCGGCATGGCCAAGGCGTTCAAGAACGATGCCGGCAAGGACGTCAGCTTCGCCCCGCCGGTGATGGTGGTTACCGGCAAGGTGGCCCACGCCAGGCCGATCCAGCTGGCCGACTACCAGTACCTTGCCAGCCAGGTCAGCGAACCCGGCACAGTGGCCAAGGTGACCATTCCCAGCCCGTCGATGCTGCACTTCCGCGCCGGGCGTTCGGGGATTCCCGAAAGCGTCTATCCGACGATGGACGAATTCTACACCGACGTGGCCACGGCTTACCGTGCCGAGGTGGCATCGCTGGCCGAGGCGGGCTGCCGCTATGTGCAGATGGACGACACCAACCTTGCCTACCTGTGCGACGACGAGCAGCGCGAAGCCGCCAAGGCGCGCGGCATGGACCCGGACGATACCACCCGTCAGTATGCCAAGCTGATCAACGAAAGCTTCGCCAGCGCGCCTGCCGACATGGTCAAGGCGATCCACCTGTGCCGTGGCAACTTCCGCTCCAGCTGGGCAGCCGAGGGCGGTTACGAGCCGGTGGCCGAGATCATGCTCAACGAGCTCGATATCGACGCCTTCTTCCTCGAATACGACGATCCGCGTTCGGGTGACTTCGCCCCGCTGCGCCACCTGCCCAAGGGCAAGACCGTGGTGCTGGGCCTGGTCACCACCAAGCTGGGCGAACTGGAAGGCAAGGACGATATCAAGCGCCGCATCGACGAGGCGGCGAAGTATGCCCCGCTCGACCAGCTGGCCCTGTCGCCCCAGTGCGGCTTTGCCAGCACCGTCCACGGCAACGATATCACCACCCAGCAGCAGGCCGACAAGATCCGCCTGTGCGTGGAAGTGGCCGAGGAAGTCTGGGGCTGATCGCCTGTAGCAAGCTGGCGCCCGAACCATCCCCATGGACAGGGCGCCAGCTTGCCGACATACCCCTCCACTGGATCGTAGAGGGGTCAAGCCAATGAAATTCGCCGCCGTCGCCGCTGCCCTGCTGGCCGCCACCTGCCTTGCCGCGCCCGCCATGGCCGAAGTGCAGGTGATCCACGCCGGACACCTGATCCGCGATGCCGAGGGGGCTTTCGGCGGCCCGGCCACCATCACCGTCGACGATGGGCGCATCGTCTCGGTGGCCGACGGCCTGCTGCCGGCGCCCGAAGGCGCCACCCTGGTGGACCTGACGGGCAGCACGGTCATGCCCGGCCTTATCGACCTGCACGTCCATTTCGACGGCAATCCCGGCGGCGACTATCGCGAGGCAGCGGTGGATACCGAGGACTGGGCCACCGTGCTGGCGGTGGTCAATGCGCATACCACCGCGCGCGCCGGGTTCACCACGGTGCGCGACGTGGGCAGCTATCCGCAGACCATGTTCGCGCTGCGCCGGGCGACGGCGGAGGGGCTGCTGCCGGGGCCGCGCATCCTCGCCTCCGGTCCGCCGCTGGCGATCATCGGCGGGCATGGCGACGTCAACGGCTTCCGCCCTGACGTGAACGACGTGCTCGACAACGGCTTCACCTGCACCGGCGCGGTGGAATGCGCGGCGCGGGTGCGGCAGGCGGCGCAGAACGGGTCGGACCTGATCAAGATCACCGCCACCGGCGGCGTGCTGAGCCAGCAGGGCCGCGGCCTCGAATCGCACTTCACGCTGGAGGAGATGGAATCGATCGTCACCACGGCGCGCTCGCTTGGGCTGGACGTGGCCGCCCATGCCCACGGCGCGCGCGGGATCGAGGCGGCGGCGCGCGCGGGCGTGGCCACCATCGAACACGGCACCTACCTCGACCGCGCGGGGCTGACCGTCATGCGCGAGCACGGCACCGTGCTGGTGCCCACGCTGATGGCCTTCCAGGGTGTGAGCGCGCGGCTGGGGACGGGGGTCTACACGCCGACGGTGGAAGCCAAGGTGCGCGAAGTGGCCGATATCGTCGGCCAGGCCGTGGGCATGGCGCACGACATGGGCGTGACCATCGCCTTCGGCACCGATGCAGGCGTGTTCGAACATGGCCTCAACGCGGGCGAGTTCGGCCTGCTGGTCGACGCCGGGCTGACCGACCGCGAGGCCGTGGCCAGCGCCACCACCGTGGCGGCGCGGGTGCTGCACCTGGAAAACGAGATCGGCCGCATTGCGCCGGGGTTCTCTGCCGACCTGATCGCCGTGCAGGGCAACCCGCTGGAAAATGCCCGCCTGCTGGAACACGTCGACTGGGTGATGGTGCGCGGGCGGACGATCGACTGACCGCTGGCCAGTACGGC
Source organism: Erythrobacter sp. (assembly GCA_020446625.1). Classification (GTDB taxonomy): domain Bacteria; phylum Pseudomonadota; class Alphaproteobacteria; order Sphingomonadales; family Sphingomonadaceae; genus Alteraurantiacibacter. The sequence goes on along the minus strand of JAGREI010000285.1, from coordinate 9,231 downwards.
AGCTGAACGGGCTGACCAGATTTCGTTAACCATGATTGGCTAGACTCCAGGGCTCCACAACGGAGCAAGGATGATGGCAACTGCCTTTGACGAGCAACGCGACTGGCTGGCCCTTCCGGGCCGCTGCGAATGCGATGGCGCGGGCAAGGCCGTGTCGATCGTGGGCCTCGGCGTCGAAGGCTGCACGCTGGAGGCCGACGAGGTCTGGCCCGCCGCGCACGATTTCGTCCACCTCGACATTGCCGGTACCATGGCGATGAACGGCCGGATCACCCGCGTGGTGGGTCGCCGCGCCGAAGTGCGCTTCTTCGGCCAGCTGCACCCGGCGGCGATTGCCAAGCTGCTGGAGAACGTCAGCCGGTAATGCGGAAGACGGCGCGCGCGTTGTCTTCCATCAGCATCTTCTTCACCTCCGGCGTGAAGTTCATCCGGTCATAGGCGGCCAGTTCGTCGTAGCTCTGCTGATAGGGGTAATCCATCGCGTAGAGCACCCGGTCCGGCCCCAGCACTTCGTGGCAGAAGCGGATCGCCGGTTCCCAGCCCACGCCAGAGGTGGTGATCCAAACGTTGTTTCTGAAATAATAGCTGACCGGATGATTCAGCTTGGGCTGCGTCCCCCCGCGCAGGTGGCTGCGCCCGTCGGCATTCCCCTGCATCCAGTCGAAGCGGTACAGGTGCAGCGGCAGGCATTCGCCCATGTGGCCGATCACCAGCCGCAGCTTTGGAAACCGATCAAACGCGCCCGAAAAGATCAGCCCCATGGTGTGCAGCCAGACATCATGCGGGAAGCCTGCCAGCGCGCCGAAGAACCCGCGCGTCTCGTAATGCGGGGCGTTGAAGGGGGCGGTGGGGTGGATGTAGAGCGCCCCGTCCATGGCCTCTATCGCTTCGAGGATGGGCCGGTAGTCCTGCTCGTCGATGTAATGGCCCTGGAAGTGCGAATTGAGCACCGCGCCGTTGAGGCCCAGCGTCCCCATCGCCCGCTCGATCTCCTTCACGCTGCCCGCCACGTCGCGCGGATCGAAGGCGGCGAGGGCAGAGAAGCGGTCGGGATGGTTGCGGCAGGCTTCGGCGGCAATGTCGTTGGCCTGCCGGGCCAGCGCGGTGCCATCGCCGGGCTTCACCACCTGCACGCCGGGCGCGGTGAGCAGCAGCAATTGCCGGTCGATCCCGAACTCGTCCATGTGGCCGATGCGCAAGCTACCCAGGTCCTGCAACATTTCCTGCAAGCTTGGCATGTGCGCGAACAGGCCCGCCATCTTCAGGCTGTCGTCTGCCGGAGCCGCGCCGCTTTCCAGATAAGCAACCTGTGCCTTCACCAGGTCGGGGAAGGTCCAGGCTTCCTCGGTGGCGATGCGCTTGTACGGCGCCTGGCGGTCGACATGCCCTGCGCGCGGGGCCAGGCCAACGCGGGTGCGCAGCGAGTAGTCTTCCCTGAAGTGGCCCTTCAGCCCTTTCTCGCTGCCGTCATCCAGCTTGCCGGAGAACACCCGATCAGCCCTCGAAGTTCTCTTTCGTCATCATCTCGGTGAAATGGCCGACCTTGAACGCCTCGCCCAGCACGGGGTGGGCAAAGCTCATTTCCACCGGGTGGCGGTTGGGCCAGGTGGTGCGCCATTCCTCGGCGGGCAGGATGCGATCGGGGCCAAGCGGGTTTTCCGGATAGGCCACCACGGCGGGCTGCAAGTGCGCCACGGTGTGCGCCCAGCCGGTTTCGTAGTCGCCCTGCCACTGCATCAGGTAGTTGAGGCGCTTGATCTTCCACACGCCATCTTCACGGACATAGTCGTTTTCATAGATGCCCGCTTCCCAGAACTGCTGCGGCGGGCCGTCGGGCTTCCAGCCCATCGCCTCGTCATGCCAGCCGCCTGCCAGCATTCCGCGGAAGCGGCCCTTGGCGGTCTTGCGATCTTCGGCCACGGTGATGACCGGCTGGAGCTGGAAATGGTCGAGCAGCAGGCCATGCACCGGGCCGCGACGGCCACGGGTGAACAGGTTCTGGAACCAGGTGCCGTAAAGGCGCATCACCCCTTCGTGGCCGACATATTCGCCCGACAGGAACACCACTGCACCATCGTCGGCAAACAGGCCCGCCACTTCCTCGGGACGGTTGTAATCGATGTAATAGCCATAGGCCATTTGCAGGCGCAGGATCGCCGCCTCGTCCTCCAGTCGGTGGACGCTCTTTTCCAGTGCCGCGAGGCGGGTTTCGGTATCGGACATTTCGACTCTCCCAAATCGTGATTTGCGTGCAATACTAACGATCGATACGATCAAGGAAAGCCTTATCGGGGCTGCGGGAGAGACAGGGGATGACAATCAGTGGTGCGGACTATCGTGACGAATGGCAGGGCCGCGTCGCCTTTATCACCGGCGCGGTGACAGGGATCGGGCTGGGTACGGCGCAAGCCTTTGCCGACGCGGGGATGCGGCTGGCGCTAAGCTATCGCAGCGAGGCCGACCGTGCGGCGGCCGAGGAATGGTTCGCCAGTCGCGGCCACGAAGTGCCGCTGTTCTGCAAGCTCGACGTGACCGACCGCCAGCGGTTCGCCCAGGTGGCAGATGAAGTGGTCGATCACTATGGCGAGGTTCACGTGCTGGTGAACAATGCCGGCGTTTCCGTGTTCGGCCCCACCGACGAAGCCAGCTACGACGATTACGACTGGATCATGGGCGTCAATTTCGGCGGGGTGGTGAACGGGCTGCAATCGTTCCTGCCGCGCATCAAGGCCAGCAGCGGGCGGCGCCACGTCACCAACGTATCGAGCATGGCCGCCTTCCTGCCGGGGCCGCAGGCGGGCATCTACACCGCCAGCAAGTTCGCCGTGCGCGGGCTGACCGATTCCTTGCGCTACAACCTCGCCCCGCACGGTGTGGGCTGTTCGCTGTGCTGCCCCGCGCTCACCCGCACCAATGCCTGGGCCAGCGCGCACAAGCGGCCCGAACAGTTTGCCCAGGCCGGGTTCGCTCCGCCCCGGCCGGGCGAACTGGAACAGTTCGGCACCGCCTTCGAACAGTTCGGCATGGACCCCTACGAGGTGGGCGCGAAGATCCTGCGCGGGATGACGCGGCAGGACGGGCTGATCCTGACGCACCCCGAACACGGCCCCGATTTCCTTGAGGAGTATACCAAGCAGGTGCTGGCCCTGCCGCTGGAGGAATGCCCGCCGGGCCGCGCCCACATCGAGGAACTGCGCCGTGAGGCCGGGCGGCAGGCGGCGGCGGGCCTGAAGATCGAGATGGATGATCTGACGTAGTTTTCCTTTCGCTCCGGCCTCCGCCGGAGCGTCCTCGCTATGCGCGCAGGCAAGCTGCGCCCGCTGCGGGCGCGCAGTCGCGCTCGCGGTTCGCTGGTCGCGAACCGTGCCAGTGAATTCCTCTGAGCATCGTGCTGGTTCGGTCGGCGGCTAGCCGACCGCAAGGCCGAGCGGCCGCCCGCAGCGGGCGCAGCTCTGCTGCGCGTCTAGCGAGGACGTCGCCACGGAGGTGGCGACGCACAACAAAACTGCTATCTTCCCCGCAAGAGGGACAAGAGGAGCCAGCCGCATGTGCAGTGAAGACCAGGTCGCCAGCATGACATCGTTGAGCCGCCGCCAGTTCGGCGTGGTGGCGGGGGCGGGGGCCTTGATCGCCTGTGCGCCGGGCAACGGCAGCGCCACCGAAGTGGGCGGGCTGGTGGAGGAAGCGGTGAGCTTTCCCGCTCCCGGTGGCACGTTCGACGGCGTGTTCATCTATCCCGTGGGCATGGCCAGCCCGGCGGTGATCCTGTGGCCCGACATTGCCGGCCTGCGTCCGGCCAAGCTGGCCATGGGGCGGCGGCTGGCCCTGGCGGGCTATGCCGTGCTGGTGGCCAATCCCTATTACCGCTCGGTCGCCGGGCAGCAGTTTGCCGATTTCGAGGACTGGCGCAGCCACGATGGCTTCGCTGCCGTGCGCCCGTGGATGGCTTTGAACACCCCCGAAGCGATTGCCGAAACGGCTGGCGCGGTGGTGGCCTGGCTCGATGCGCAGGAGGCGGTCGATTCGGCGCGCGGGATCGGTAACCAGGGCTATTGCATGACCGGCAGCTGGACCATCCGCACCGCTGCCGCCGTGCCGGACCGGGTGAAGGCGGCGGCCAGCTTCCACGGCGGCGGGCTGGTGTCGGATGCGCCCGATGCGCCGGTGAACCTGCTCGGCCAGATGGCCCCGGATGCAGGCGCGATCATCTGCATCGCCCGCAATGACGATGCCCAGGCGCCCACCGACAAGGACGCGCTGATCGCGGCAGGCGAAGCGGCGGCGGCGGACGTCCACGTCGAAGTCTACGATGGCGACCACGGCTGGACCGTGCTCGACAGCCCGGTCTACGCCGAAGCCGAAGCCGAACGCGCCTGGGCCGCGTTGCTGGCGCTCTACGCCGCCAAGCTGTGATGGCTCAGGCTGGCATGAGCGATGCCAGCGTGCGCGAGGCGACCGGGCACGACTGGGCGCACTGGCTGGCCGTGCTCGATGCGCGCGGGGCGCGGGACATGGATCACGCTGCCATCGTCCGCTCGCTGGAAGCGGACGGGATCAGGCCGTGGTGGCGGCAGATGCTGACCGTGGGCTATGAACGGATGATCGGGCGGCGCGCCATGGGGCAGACCTGCGCCGGGACCTTCTCCGCCAATGCCAGCCGCACGATCCCCGGCACCATGGATACGGCGCGCCAAGCCTGGGCCGCGCTCAATGCCGAGCGGGCGGAATATGCCGGGGCCGTCGCCACCGGAGAGCCACGCTGCACCGACAGCGCCAACTGGCGTTACTGGCGGGTCGACCTCGACGATGGTTCGAAGGTGTCGGTGATGTTCTCGGACAAGCCCGGCGGCAAGGCCACGGTGGCGGTCAACCACGACAAGCTGGCCAGCGCCGAAGCCATCGCCATTGCCAAGGCGTTCTGGAAACCGCTGCTGCAAGCCCTCTAGCCCGCTTGCGGCAGATCAATGTCGCGGGCCTGCCGTCCGCCTAGTCCCCCGTGCAACGACAAGTACACGAGAGGGAGACAAGGATATGGCACGCAGGATGGCAGGCAGGGCACTGGCGCTGGTTGCAGGGGTACTGCTGCTGGCCGGATGCAGCAGCACGATCGACCCGCAGACCGCCGTCGACGCGGTGCGCTTCACCGAACAGGGGCAGCTGCAATCGATCGAATCGGGCGATCTTACCGGCGTGGTGCGGCTCTATGCCGACGATGCCGTGCTGGTGCGGCCTGACGGTTCGCGGCTGGAAGGCGGGGCGGCGATTGCCGATGCCTACGGCGCGCTGATGGAAGATCCCAACTTCGCGCTGACCATCGAGCCGGTGGCGGGCTGGGCCTCCGAAGCGGACGACCTGGCGGTGCTCACCAGCACGGTCAACTTCACCACCACCGATCCCGCCACGGGCGAGGCCAGCACCCTGCCGATGCGCAGCCAGACCGTGTGGCACAAGGCGCCCGGCGGCAGCTGGATGATCGTTTCGGCCTACAACGTGGCGATCGCGCCCGAACCGGCGGCGGCCGAATAGCCCTGCCGCTGTGCATGGAAGTCGGGGCGCAGAAAGTTCGCCCCGATTCCAATGCGCTGGCCGAAAGTTACAACAGAAATTTGACTCTCCCCCGCTTTGGGTGCCTGTTGCCCACCGGGTCGCATTCATCCCAAAGGGGGAGTGTGATGAAAAAACAGATACTTATGGCGGCGCTACCGCTGTTTGTCCTGGCTGCGTGCAGCGACTCGGCCGATGAAGCGACCGACGATGCTGCGGCTGACCCGCTGGCCGCGCAGGCCGCCGGAACCGGGCCTTACCTCGTCACCTATGCCGATGGCACCATGTCGCTGGCCTATTCGGCGGCCGACGGCAGCGAATGGGTCGGACCCGTGGCGGGCAGCGAACCGGCGACCTGGACCGCCAGCGACGGGCAGGTCTGCGTCGATCCGCCGGGCGATGCCGAGGACGGATCGCCCAACGTGGTCTGCGTGACCATGGGCGATCTCAATCCTGATGGCACCTGGCAGGGTACGCCCGACAGCGAAGGCAGCGAACCGGCGACCATGCGCCGCCTCGACATGACCGCCGCCACGCCCGCCGACCAGGTCGCTGCGGGAACCTATCTTGTCGATCTCGACGATGGGAACCACGCGCTGATCGTGTGGAACGCCGACGGATCCAGTTATGCATCGTTCGAAGCCCAGCACGGCACCTGGCGCGCCGATGGCCAGCAGCGGTGTTCCAAGCTCGACACCGACGAGGCCGAAAGCTGCGGCGCACCCACCAGCGAGATGGGTGAGGACGGCACCTTCACCGCCGACGACGGCGCCAACGGAGCCATCACCGTGCGGATGCTCTAGGCTCCGCGTCTTCCGGTTCAACAGGGGGAAAGGGGCGCCCGTCGTGGCGCCCCTTTTTTGTCTGGCGTCAGCCGAGCCAGTAGGCCGTGCCGCGCATTTCCAGGCTGATGCGCGGCGGGGCGTCGGCGGGGACTTGCGGGTTGTCGAAGGCTCCGTGCGGCATAAGTTGCGCCCGCGCCGGATCGCTTTCGGATGTCTTGAACACCAGCGCCTCGCCGGGGTGCATGTCGCTGTAGTAATGCCAGCGGTGCGCCGGACTGTGCGCCAGCAGGTAATTGGGAAAGCCCCATTCGGGAGAGCCGTCGAGCGGATCGAAGATCGCGCGGCAGGGCAGCAGGTCGTCCTCCGCAATGCTGGTGTAGTCGCACAGCCCCAGCGGCACGTCCTGCGGCGGATCGCTGAGCACGCGCCAGACGTTGTACTGCGCGCTGCGCAGGGTGCCGGCGGGCGCGCCCTTGTCGCGCATGGCGGCGGCGGCTTCGCGGGCCATGTCGACGTGGACGAAGCGCGCCGGGTGCGAATTGTCGTGTGCGGCATTGCTGCCCGATCGTTCGGAAAAGCGCAGGATGCCCATCGGCGTCATGGCCACCTGGTCGCAGCCGCTGACGGCCTTGATCAGTTCGGCCACTTCGCCCGCGTGCACGCTGCGCACCGCGTCGAGATCGGTCAGGTCGGCCACCTTGCTGCGGTGTTCCACCAGCGTGAAACCTTCGACATCCAGCGAGCAATCCCGCCCGCGCGCGTCGGCTATCTCCACTTCCACCGGGGCCAGCGGCACCCAGTCCTTCTCGTGCGCGTTGGCATAGAAGTAGGGTTCACGCGTCGTGCGCTGCGAATAGCCGATCAGGGCGCGGACCGGGCCGGCCATCACGCGGCCTCGAATTCCTCGGTGTCGATCGTCGGGCGGATCGCGTCGTGATAGCGATGGCCGTGGATCGTGCCGTGGTTGATGATCGCCCCTGCGCGCGCCACGGCATCGGCGGGAATGGCCACGGTGGCGGCGTGGAAGTTTTCCTCCAGATGCGCGATCGAGGTGGTGCCGGGGATGGCGTGGCAGAAATCGCCCTGTTCCAGCACCCAGCGGTTGGCCAGCTGCGCCGGGGTGACGCCCACCTCTGCCGCCAGCGCCTCGAACCGCTCGATCACCGCCAGGTTGTGCGGCCAGTTCTCTGGCGAGAAGCGCGGCATCTTGGTGCGCAGGTCGCTTTCCTCCAGCGTGGCGGGATTGCGCAGCACCCCGCCGAAGGCGCCGCGCCCGGTGCTGCTGAAAGCCACCAGCGCGATTCCCAGTTCCTTGCAGGTTTGCAGCACGCCCAGTTCCACGTTGCGGGTCCACAGCGAATATTCGGGCTGCACCGCCGCCACCGGATGCACGCCGTGGGCTTCGCGGATATGCGCCGCGTTCCATTCGCTGACGCCATAGGCGCCGATCTTGCCCGCCTCGATCGCGCGCACCATGGCGCCCACGCTGTCGGCAATCGGCACCTTGGGATCGAACCGGTGCATGTAGAACAAGTCGATATGGTCGGTCTTCAGCCGGGCGAGGCTGGCATCGATGCTCTCGCTGATAACCTCCGGCGCGCAGCTGACCCCGCGCTTGGCCCCGTCCACCACGATGCCGCACTTGCTGGCCAGCAGGAATTCACCGCGCCGGTGCATCACCGCTTCGGCCAGCAGTTCCTCGTTTTTGCCCAGGCCATAGATGTTGGCCGTGTCGAGGTGGTTGTAGCCCAGGTCCAGCGCGCGGTTGAGCAGGGCGATGGCATCCTCGCGCGCGGGCGGGGTGCCGTAGGCCCAGCTCAGGTTCATGCAGCCCAGCCCGATCGGGTGGACGGGCCGCCCGGCAATCATTCGCTGCATATTCGGCAAAGTCCTTTGTCAGTGGCGGGAAAAGTCGGTTGCCACCCAGTGATAGAAGTCATCCTGTGCCAAGCTCAAGGCCCTGGCGGAAGAAAGATAGCCGTGCTGGTCTGCACTGATGGCATCGAGCCGCCACTTGGCCTGGTGATCCGCCAGCATCTTGCGCACGGTGAAGAACCGCCGTTCGAATTCGGCCTTGCGCGCCGGATCGGATTGCAGCCGGGGATCGGTCTTGATCGCTTGCAGCACTTCCAGCATCTGCATCCCGTAGCGGCTGCGTTCGCCGATCAGATCGTCCTTGGCCTTGGCGTCGCCGCGCTCTCCCAGCGCCCGCATGGTGCGATAGATGCGCTCCGCCTCGGCCAGCGCAGAAGCCAGTGTCCCCAAGGCGCCCTCCCCGTGAGCCGCCCGCTTCGGGGGCAGTCTCACGGGGCATTGTGCCATGACCGGGTGAAGAAATCACTATCCTGAAATCTTCATCAGTATGAACGGCTTGGCGGTTTCAGGGTCAGGACCAGCCGTCCTGCGCCTCCAGGCTTTGTGCCAGTTCACCGATCACGCGATAGCAATCGAGCACCTGGGCAACCGAGCTGTTCGGTTCACGCCCTTCGCGGATGGCGGCCACGAATTCGCGGTCCTGCAATTCGATGCCGTTGTTGGAGACCGTGGTGCCGGTCAGGTCGATCGGTTCTTCCCGGCCATTCACCAGGTCGTCGTAACGCGCGATGTAGGTGGCGGTGTCACCGATATAGCGGAAGAAGGTACCCAGCGGCCCGTCGTTATTGAAGCTGAGCGACAGGGTGCAGATCGCGCCGCTTTCGCTCTTCAGCTGGATCGACATGTCCATGGCAATGCCCAGCGCCGGGTGCTTCGGCCCCTGGATGGCATTGGCCGTCACGATCTTGCCTGCCTGATAGGCGAACAGGTCGATGGTGTGCGCAGCGTGGTGCCACAGCAGGTGGTCGGTCCAGCTGCGCGCCTCGCCCTTGGCGTTCATGTTGGTGCGGCGGAAGAAGTAGGTCTG
>JAGREI010000284.1 GCA_020446625.1 Erythrobacter sp. | reverse complement strand
AGCGTGCCGATCGAATTGCCCGGCGCGACGGTGCCGTTGTTGGTGAGGTTGCCCGCCACGGTGCCGGTGCCGTCCAGCCGCGCGCCGGATGCCACGGTGGCGTTGCCGGTCATGGTCGCGTTGATGCGGACCGAGCCGGCATCGACAGCCAGCGCGCCGATGGCGAAGGGGTTGGCGAACAGCAGCTGCCCAGCCCCCAGCTTGCGCAAGGTGCCGGTGCCGGAAAGGCCATTGGCGAAGGTGGCATTGGCAGCGGTGGTATAGACCAGCTCTGCGCCCGAGGAGATGGCGATGGCGCCCGTCCCCGTCCCGCTGGTTCCGCTCGCCAGCACGCGGCCCTGGGCGATCGACAGGCCGCCGCTCAGGCCATTTGCCGTCATCGTCAGGTCGCCGGTGCCGCTTTTCACCAGCCCGCCTGCACCGGTGAGAGCATTGGCCAGGGTCTGCGCGGTGGCATTGCCCAGGGTCAGCGTGGTGCCGCTGGCGGTAGCGATGGTGCCGGTCCCCAGCGCCGCGACATTGCTGACGAACAGGTTGCCGCCCTGGATGTCGATCCCGCCGCTGAAGGTGTTGGCGCCCGACAGCACGCCGGTGCCGCTGGCGGTCTTGATGACGCGGCCCGCGCCGGAGATGGCATTGGCCAGGCTGACATCGCCAATGGCCAGTTCGGCCCCTTGCAGCACGGTCACGCTGCCCGTGCCCAGGCCCTGCCCGTCGTTCAGGCCCAGCCGTCCCGCATTGACCAGGGTGCCGCCGGTATAGGTGTTGGCGTTCTGCACCACCAGCAGCCCCGCGCCCTGCTTCACGAAGCCGCCTGCGCCGCTGATCGTGGTGGATGTGGTTTCGGTCACGCCGTTGTCGAACACCAGCTGGGTATCGGTCCCCATCGTCACCGGGCCGCCGCCGATGGCCGCCGCCGAGTTGACGATCACCCGACCGCCGGTGACGTCCAGCCCGCCAGTCAGGCCGTTGCTGAGCAGCGTGAGATCGCCGAAGTCGGACTTGCGCAGGATTCCTGCGCCCGAAACCGACTGGGCCAGGGTCTGCTGCCCGGCAATCGACAGGTCCAGCGCCGCGCCCTGCTGCACGGTGATCGCACCGGTGCCCAGCACCGCGGTATCGGTAACCCGCAGCGCGCCCTGCTGGATATCGGTGCCACCGGCATAGGTATTGGCGCCGGTGACGAACACCGTGCCTGCGCCGGTCTTGACCAGTTGGCCATTGCCGCTGACCAGGTTGGCCAGGGTGCCGTTGCTGGCAGTCGACAGGTCCAGCACAGCGCCAGCCCCGGCCAGCACTACGTCGGCGCTGCCGATGTTCTGGTCGCCTTCCACTTGAAGCGTGCCGTTGGATACAAATACCGTGCCGGTCAGCGTATTGCTGCCGGTCAGCACCAGCCGGGAATTGCTCAGGTTTTCCAGGTCACCTGCGCCCGACAGGGTGGCAGCGATGGTCGTGGCGCCCGCGCTGTCGACGATCAGCTGGGTGCCGGCGCCGATAGTGACGGTACCCGATCCGGCCGCGCGGCCATCGGTTACCACCACCGCGCCATTCTGGATGTCCAGGTTGCCGCCGAAGGTGGAATTGTTGCCCGAAAGCACGGCCTGCCCGCTGGCGGTCTTGACCACCGAACCCGTGCCGGAAATGTCATTGCCGAAGATAATGTTGCCGATCCCCAGCGTGGCTCCGCTGTCCACCTGCACCGGCCCGGTGCCCAGCGCCCCGCCGTCGTTAAGGCCCAGCCGCCCGGCGCGGATGATCGTGCCGCCGGTGTAGAGGCTGGCGCTGTTCAGCACCACGTCGCCGGTGCCCTCCTTGATGAACCTGCCGCCGCCAGTCATCACCTGGGTCAGCTGGAGTAGCTGGCCGGCGCCGTTGTAATCCAGGATCAGGCTGGCCCCGGCATCGACGGTGGTCGCACCCGTTCCCAGCCGCGCAAGGTCGTCAACCCGCAGCGCGCCCGACAGCACGTTGGTAGCGCCGGTGCGGGTGCTGGCGCCGGTCAGGGTGACTGTGCCTGCGCCCCGCTTGTTCAGCCCGCCGACCCCCGTCAGGTCGTTGGCCAGGATTCCGTCGCCTGCGAAATCGAGGTTGAGGAACGCGCCGGTGTCGATGTCCACCAGGCCGCTGCCCAGCGCACCGCCATGGGCGACGTTGAGCGCGCCGCCCGAAATCAGCGTACCGCCGGAATAGCTGTTGTCGCCCGAAATGGTGCTTTGGCCGGGGCCGGCCATCCACACCGCGCCGGTACCCGAGATATCGTTGCTGACGGTGAGGCCGCCGCCGAAGATCACCTGCCCGTTGTTGGTGATGGTGCCGGTGCCGAAGGCCGTGTCGGACGTCAGCATCGCGTTGTTCAGCTGGCTGATCACCAGCTCTCCGGTGAAGCCGTTGGCGGTGCCGCCGAAGGTGTAGATGTTGAACGGCGAATCGAGCACGATCTGCCCCGCCCCGGCAAAGCTCTGGTTGAGCGACTGCTGGGTGGACGCCGCAAGCGTAAGGTTGGCGCCGGCCGCAATCGTCACCTGGCTGGTGTTCACGCCCAGCGCGCTTGCATCCAGCACGCGGGTGGTGCCGCTCAGCAGGGTGATATCGGTCAGGTCGGCATTGGTGCCGTTCAGCGCCCGGAAGCCACCGGTGCCGGCGTCGATCGTCAGCACTTCGATGTTGATCGTGTTGAAATCGGAAATGCCCGATCCGGCGATGGTCATCGAATCGGTATCGTTGCCGCCGTTGAACAGGATGTTGGCGCCGGTGCCACCGGTGATGAAGGCGCCGTCGTCGATCAGGAACACATCGTCGCCCGACCCGCCGTCGATGGCCAGGCCGTTGGCCTGGACGCCCAGCGTGCTGCCGCCAAACAGCTGGAAGGTCTGCGCACCGGATCCGCCGGTAACCAGGTAGGCGCCACCATTGTTGCCCGTGGCATCAAGCTGGCCCGACAGGGCAAAGGTGCCGCCGGAGTTGGCGGCACTGGCCAGCTGAATATTGCCCGGCGTGGACGTGGTGATGCCCGCCCCACCGATCCGAAGCTCCACATCGTTGCCGATCAGGGTCGCGCTGATATTGCTATTCTGCGAATCCAGCAGTTGCAGGCGGGCCGCATTGCCCTGCATCAGGACGACGAGATCGCTGGTCGAGGCCGAATTGCGCACGTCGACCAGGTTGCCGCTGCCGTTCAGTTCGATGCTGCTGGAATTCAGCTGGGTGCCGCCGAGTGACACGTTTACCAGCACGCCGTTGGCATTGCCGACGATGGCGGCCCCGGTGGTGGTGCCGCTGCAATCGACCTGCGAGTTGTCGGTTGTGACGTTGTTCAGCGGCTGCGCGGGATTGGCCACGCAATTGGCCTGCGCCACACCGGTCATGGCCATGGTCAGGGCTGAGGCCGTGGCCAGCAGGCCCAGGCCTCGCACAAGCTGGCGGTTGGCTGGATGACGGTGAGCAGGCATGGCAATTTCCCCAAAACGATTGGAATTGCCGCTGAAATCGCAGAAGGTCTGCTGCCCCGTTATCCCCCCAAACGGAGGGGATGCGCGCCAGGCGTCAGTCCGTGTCCAGTTTGATGATGCGCGCCTGGACCGCCTCGTACACCGCCTCGCCGCGCGATTTGACCTGCAACTTGCGATAGATCGACTGGACGTATTCAGCCACGGTATGGGGTGACAGGCTCATCACCCGGGCTGCTTCCTTGCGGCTGAGACCGCGTGCCAGGTATTCGAGCAGCTCGCGTTCGCGCGGCGACAGCTGCGGCACGCCAGCCGCAACCGGGACCTCCTCCTCGCTCGGCACCTCGCGCACAAGGCTGAGCAGGTGGCTGGCCGCACGCGCGCTGATCGGCGTCTCGCCCGCCAGCGTGGCGCGCACATGGGCCAGCAGCAATTCCGCGCTGGTATCTTTCAGAAGGTACCCGTCAGCGCCCGCGCGCAAGGTGTTGACCACGCTGGCCCGGTCCTCGAACACGGTAAACACCAGCACCCGGCAACCAGGCACCTTGCGGCGGATTTCCTCGATCATGCTGGCACCGCTTCCGTCGGGCAGGCCAAGGTCAAGCAGGACCAGATCGGGCATCAGATCCACCAGCGGCAGGCCCGCAGCAAGCGTTGCCGCTTCGCCCGCAACCACGATCCCGTCGGCTCCCGCCAGCACGGAAATGGCATAGCGCCGCAACCGATCGTCATCCTCGACGACGATCACGCGTGCGATTGAAGCGGCAGTCTGGGGATTTTCGGTCTGTTCCATGGGCTTCATCGGCCAAGGTATTGAGTGACTGCAACTACGGCAAGGAAACTCGGTAGCCGCCTGTCCCCGCGCCATCAGCTCGCCTGCCGGAATTGACCCTCTCGACCCCGGCGACAGTCAACAGTGTGTCTGTTCATCCATGTAACGGGAGCAAGCGCTCGCAAGGCTGATGGCCTCGCTCGCCCCGGCCCGGACCGCCCGCACCTCCTTACGATAAGCGAGGCGCCCCATAGGACCTTCCAATCAATCCCCAAGACCGGTTATCGCACGCGGCCAAAGCGCAAAGCGACGAACACATGCGGTCACAAAAGGTTGCTGATTTATGGGACTTTCTGGACATTCGCCTACTCCAGCGAATGTGTAGATGGTGCCAGAAGAGGCATCACATTCCAACTATTTTTCTATGTCTTATCAGAAAGTTGGGAATTTGGTCATCTGAAAAAAGCCCTCAAAAGGCCCTCAAATGCCGTCTAATGCATTGGTTCGATGCCTTTTTCGGGACTCGGAATTCTATCAGCGGCTTCGAATGGCAAGGTAGTTCAATGTCTCCTTTGCGCCCATCTCGGTCATTCCCACTGGATCTCAGAGTTCCCAAAGCGGACGTTCACTGCGGCCGGGCCGGACAAGGAGTACGACAATGACGAACTCAAAACTTGACCCGGCGGTGCAAAGTCGGGTGTCATGGTACTTCGGAGCAAGGTATACCCCTAGGCTCCTGCATCCAGCTCCAACAATTTGGACAAGCAGTCAGTTCACCACCGTCTCGCAGACTCGCACAGTGTAGTCCTGCGCAATAATGTCCCCGCGCGCGGAAACTTCGACCAGCTCGGGCGCGTCGAGGCAGATGCCGAGGCGTTCGGCCTGTTCGGGCTCGATCATCATGCGGTAAGTTCCCGGCAGGACCTGTTCGAAGAAGAAATAGCCGCCGCGTTCGGTGCGGGTCCAGAACTGCGGACCGCCGCCTTCTTCAACCAGTTGTAGGCGCAAGCCCGAAACGCCGCGCAGGCTGTCATCAGAACCGAAGGACACGGTGCCTTCGACTTCGCTGACCTCGACCACGGGATACATCAGGGTGTGGATGCGCCCCGCGCGCGGCACGATCTCGATACCCCGGTTGGCCGGTGCCATGGTGATGTCTGGAAGCGACGATGGGTCCACCTGCACCACCACTGGCGTGCCCTCGCCAAGGTCATCGAGGCGCGCGAAGCCCTGATCGTCGGTGGTGGCGACATTGTTGAAGACGGTGAAATCGACCCCGGGCAAGGGATCGTCGGCGGGGCCGAAGAGCAGATCGCCATCGAGGTCCTGGAATGCCCGCAAGGCGACCGCGCCCGACGATGCCTTGCCGGGTGAAGTGACAAACAACCGCTGCCGCAAGGGGTCCCGGCCAAAGCTGAACCCGATCCGCAAGGCGACCGCGTAGGTGCCCTGTTGCGGGGCATATTGACCGTCGAGCGCCAGGGTGAATTGGTTGAACTCCCGGATCGCCGAGGCACCGAAGGCCATTTCGTCGTTAGCGAGCGAATAGGCGGCGGTTGCCCGCAATACCGTGCGATCGTCGATTGCGTGGTCGACGCTGCCGGACACCTGAACCAGCTCGGTTTGGGGCAGAATTCGGTAGGACAGCGTACCGCGCAGCTGGGTGCTCGACCGGTTGAAGGTGGCGAGGTTGAAGTCGCCAGCGAGGATGGTCAGGCTGTCGGTGCCGGAGGACGCGGTATTGGCGAATTCGAAGGTATTCGAGGCGATCATGCCGCCTAGCCTCACGGAACCGCGCAGCCCGGCATTCACCTGCCGCCGTCCGTCGGTGAATTCGAGATAGCGCGCGCGCAGGTTGAGAGGCAGCGAAATTCCGCCCGTGGAGCTGGCGAAAGCCACGCTGGTATTGAAATCCAGCTCGGTCGCGCGGCTCAGCGTGTCGCTGCTGAAGCTGCGCACCTCGTCGGTGAAGCCGCCCGAATACTCGAAGTGCGAGAGCGTGAAGCCGCCGCCCAGCAAGGCCCCGCCCACGCCTGCTCCCAATGCACGGCCGCCGCCATCCGACAGGCCCGCATCGATGCGTAGTGCCAAGCCTCCCAGGCCGCTGCGCAAGCCGGTGCTCGCGATCCAGCGCTGGCGTCCCTCGTCCTCGAACAATGCGGTGCTGGCGAGGCTCGTCACGTCCGAGGAAATGCCGTAGGATACCTCACCCACCGCCTGCCAGTCGCCGTAGCGGGTGCCGGGGCGGAAGTCGGGGCCACTCACGCCTAGCAAGTTGGTGCCATTCTGCACCGCGCCGAACCGGTATTCGAACTGGCGGGGCGATAGCCGTCCATCACCTACGCTGATCCGCCGCACTTCCTCGCGCCGTTGTCCCTGCGGGCCGTAAAAGACAAGCCGGAACACGTTGAGGCCGTAGTCGACCGGCACCTGCAGGAATTCGTACTGGCCGTTGTTGGCGTCCGCGCTGGAGCCAAGCAGCACCTCGTTGCGGTAGAGTTCGACGTCATATCCATCAGGCAGGACGCCGCGCAGGTCGACGCGGTCGAAGACCGACAGGCTCCCGCGCGACTGGTTAGTGACGAACAGGCCGCGCCCGGACGTACCGCGAAGGCCGAGCGGCATGGGGGCGGTGGCGACGTCGCCAAAGCCGAATTCGGTGGCCTGCAAGGGACCGAGCAGTTGACCATCGACGTCCTGGCGCCCCAACTCGATCAGCGACGACAGCAGGCCGTCGCGGGTCGAGGCGCTAAGATAGGCGTTCGCAGTCAGCCAGGCAAAGTCACCGGCCAAGCGAATGTCGCCTTCAGCGCGCGTGCCCCGCTGGCTGTCGGATACCGCGCGCAGTTCGAGATCCCCTATCGGCACCGACAAACCCAACCACGGCGTTTCCTCGCGCGGCCACTGCACGCGATCGCGCACCCGGTCGCCCTGCTGCGACAGACGGGCACGGTCGACTTCGCGGCGCATGCGCTCTTCGAAGGGAAAGGGTTCGTTGGTGGTGAGCAGGACGCTCTGGGTGCGCAGGTCCGCATCGAACTGCAGCGGCAAGATCGCCGCCAGCGTATCGGTGCGAACGTAGAGTTCCCCTTCGAATGCCTGAGCTGCGCCGAGTTGGAGTTGGCCTATGTGACCCTCGGTGGTCAGTAGTCCCTGCCTGAGGTCGATTGTTACCGTGCGATCCTCGTCGATGAACCAGCCGCTGCCATAGTGGCCGTCGTCGCTAACCCGGATGGCGAGGTCGAGGATCAGCGCTAGCTCACCCAGCGGCAGGAACACCCCGTCGCGGTTACCATAGGCGATGATGGTGTCGGTGGCATCGATCCCGCGCACCTTCAGCTGCAGGATCAGTTCGTCATCGACGGTGAACGACTGGAGCGTGGGCGGCCGGGGAAAGGTCTGCTGGCCCGGCGCAGGGTCAAGTGTACGGGTTGCAGACTGCGGTGTCGGGCTTAGACTTACCACTGTCTGCGCGGGCGCCTGGTTATCATTGGCTACCGGGGGCACCACAATGGTGACGGAACCTGCTGGGCTCGCGGCAGCGAGCGTGGGTGCCGATGGCGCTGCCTGAGGTCGCGAAACGGTCGTGACAGCTGGCGCGACCGTGGAGGCAGTCAAGGTGGGCGCGTCACTTTCTGCGCCGCCCGCCGGATGGCTCTGGCCAAAGGTTGGCAAGGGAAGATCCGCTACCGTTGCCCGCACAACCGGTTCAGGACCGGCTAGGGCCACTGGCTGGTCCGGCACGGGTTGCGGTTCGCCCGCCGCGATTGCGATCGCTCCGTCAGGCACAGCGATAATCGCAACCGCGTCGTCGTTGGCCGCCGATGGCACCGGCCTGCTGGCGATTACCGCGACCGGCGCGAGCGGCACCACGACGATCATCGCCGCAGGAGTTGCAGACCCGTCGGGCTGAGGCGAAGCTGGCGCTCTGGCAGGCGCGGTAGGTGCGCCTGCCGGGGCCGGGTCGACCGGCAAGGTGGCCGCCAGTTCGCCTATAGAGATGAGCGGCGGCCAGCTGCGCTCGCTCACCAGCGGCACGGGCATGATGCTTTCCGGCGTCAGCGCAGTGTCAGACGGCACATAGCTGGCGTTCGCGGCATCCTGCGCTGCCCAAGCCGCAACTATGCGGGTGGCCATCAGTGCGTCGTGGATGCGGGTGGAAATCGCCAGATCCGGCAGCGGCGCCTGCCCGAATTGCGGTTCGGGCAGGGTGATGATCTGTACCCCTGCCGGGGCGACGGACTCGCCCAGCGGGCGCGCCTTGGCCGTGCTGGTAGGGCCCGCCTCCCCCGCAACGGATGGTAGCAAGATTGTCGCGGTACCGGCGCCAGAATCATCGGTTTCGTAGGGCGTGAAGCTGAAGACACTCGGCAGCGCGGGAGTGGGTGCGCGGACCAGGCTGCCCCTGTCCGCGATGCCGAGCTGCTGGTCTTCACTGGCAAGAAATCCCCAAGCCAGCGCCGAACCGATTGTCGCTGGAGCCAGCAGGCCTAGGACGTGCTGCCGTTTCACGGCACGACAAATGTACTGCTGGCTAGCGTGTCGCCCGGCGCGAAGTCATCGTCAACATAAGTTGCCGTCAGCACCATGCCCGAACGCAGTTGCGCCATGTCGAACTGGTTGTTGAGGCCCAGCACCACCTCGCGCGAATCGATCTCTGGATAGACCCCGATGCCGCGGGCGATGGCCACAGGCGTGTCGATTCCCGGCGCGGTGATGGTGACATCGCCAAATGCTGAACGCGTGCCAGTCCGGTGGATGGTAATGACGATCGCCGGACCTTGCTGCGTGTCGACGAAGCGCACGCCGTCCAATTGCACGTCGAGCGTCGTCTCGCCGACGCGCACGATGATCGGGATCGAAATGCCGAAGCGCGGGCGGATCAGCACGCCGATATCCGGCCCGCCTTCGCCGTCGGCGGAAACGGCGTCGTCGATGCTGAAACCCTGGTCCACGTCCTGCGGCACCGAGACCGCGAGGAAATGAGCGCGGTATTCGCCGTCTGGCAGGTCTGCCGGTGGCCGCGCCATGATCCGCACGGTCTGCGCCTCGCTGCCCAGCAGACGCACCCGGCGCGGCGACCAGCGCAGGAATTCGGAGGCCGGTTGCAATCGCTCTGTGGAAACCCCCGGCGGCAAGTTGTCGAGCGGGTAGACGTCACCCGAGGGTGTCATCACCATGTCGACCACCGAAATTTCGTATTCGCCGGGGTCGATGGTGCGGTTGTACAACCCGATCGAGGCGATCCGCTGGCGCTGGTCGATCACCACACGCTTGGGATAGAGGTTGATGTCCCCCATGCCGCCGACCGAGCCAGCGGGAACTTCGCCCGTCGCCACCTCGGGCAAGGCCGGTGCATCGTCGAAGTCCTGCGCCGCTGATGTGGCAGGCAGGGCCAGCATGGCAAGCGCAAGGCTGGCATGGCGAAGCAAGCGCTTCACCCGCATTGTCGGCACCTGCATTCCCTTTGCTCCGTCGTCGATCGAACTCCCGCAATTCTATGTAGAATCCCGGAATCGCTGGCAAGAGCAGCTCAGAGAAACAACACAGTTAGGGTAAACTCTCCCCGGTAATGGCCGGGTGCCTGGTTAGCCGAAACATTGAGGCGCCCGCCGACCTGATAGATAAATCTTCCGTCCGCATCGAAGCGACCAATCGGAAACACATTGTCATCCAGTCGGTCGATCAGCATGGTGCTGCTGCCATTAGTGATTGTCAGGCGATTGGGAATAAAGGGGATGAACATGCGATTGTTCGTGCCCTGAATGCGAAACCGTGCCGGTCCGCGCCCGTCTGGAGACGAGAAGGAGTTCATCGTGGTGTTGAGTGCACCCGTTGCAGACACGGTGCCATCCGGATCGATTGTCATGCGTTCGGCTGAAGCAGGACTAGGAAATGCGCCAAAGCGCAGGTCGTCCAATCGGTGCACTGCACCCATCTCGACAATCTCTGCCGAGCTTGCACCGCTTACGCTGTCGCTTTCCCCCGGCTCCGCCCTCGCAATGGACGGCACCAAGGCAAGCGCCAGCATAGCGCCGAATCCGGTTGATACCAGGATGCGCATTTTTGTTCTTTACTGGACACAAGTCGGGCGCAGACTGCCTTAAGGCCTTCCGCGCCCGTGCTTGTTGGATCAGTTGTAGGCAACTGTCACGGCGTAGGAACCGGTGTACACACCGGCCGGTTCGCCGCCAGCAACGGTCAGGGTACCGCCGACCGAGAAGCTCGCGTCGCCACTCGCGTCGAGCGTGTGGTTGCCGCGCGCATTGGTGGTGAAGGCCATGGTCACCGGCGTCGGAGCGCCGTTCGAGACCGAGCCGGCACCGGTGGTGATCGAGAAGCGACGACCCGGATCACCTTCGACGGTGAACTGGTCGGCAGCTTCGAGCGAGCCCTGCACCAAGGTCACATCGCCCGTGGCCGAACCGTTGCCGCCACGGGTCACGACGACCGTGCCGCCGGTGTCGCCGGTGGTGAACGTGCCGAAGTCCAGCACTGCACCGGTAACGTGAGTCAGCGTGATCGGGGCAACGACTTCGGCAGTCGCGGCACCGTTTTCGCTGTCGGAATCGCCCGGCGCGGCGAAGGCCGGCGCAGAAATGGCAGCCAGCGCGATGACCGGCAGGATTGCAAACTTCTTCATGTCTCACTTACCCCTGATGTAGATCAACTGCATTGATCAATTCCGCCCATCACAGACGGCCCAAACAGCCAGGAATGCTTAATGCTTCCCTCGCTTGACCTAAGTGGTAACACGCAGTGGTTAACAACTTGTTGGGCGCTCGCATGCAGTACGCATTGGCGCCAGCCAACCGCCCTTTCAGGTGCGGAGTCGATCTCAGTCGTAGGCGACCGAAATGCTGATTTCGGCGTGAAAACGGTCAGGCCAAGTCGCCGCGGGAACGGCAAGTACCCCGCCAATCGTAAGCAAGTCCGATCCCTCCTGATCGAGACGGCCCCGCCGCCCGGACAGACCACGGTTGCGGCTGACGAGCACAAGTGAGGTCACCTCCAGCCGTTGCCCGGTTGCTTGGCCTTCGGCAATCACCATGGCCGGCAGTTGCACGCGATAGGCACGGCCCGCCTCGCCAAGAATTGCGACTAGCGCAGGATGGCCTGCACATCCGTCGCTACCGGTGCAAACCGGCATAACCGTCCCGTTGTAGGATGCCGTTGCTGTCTGTGCCGAGATCGCCACCGTGCCCCCGGTCTGCCGGCCTACCGTTAGCGCTCCGAACGACAAGTCGCGCAGCGGCACCACGCTAATCGGCTCGATCACGCTGGCGCTGGCGTGGCCTGCTGCCTGCGCGGGATCGGACTGGGCGCAAACCTCGGCAGGGATCAGGGCGACGACAAGAGCCAGCAGGCAGACAGGCCGGAACACCCTTCAGCGCCTGGATCTTTCGACCGAGATCACCGCCACGTCGACCGGGATCGGCACCACCAGGTCCGCCCCTCCATACTGGCGAGTGACTTCGAGCCGTGCTCCGATGTGGAAGCTTTGCGAGCAGACGCGCTCGCGGCAGTCGCGCAGGCGGATACGGATCGGCTGGCCGGGTGTGATAACTCCCATTCCCGCGAGATCGGTCTGGAACGCCGTCAAGGTGCCCTGGACGCCATCGTTTTGCACCATGCCGACCGGCGAAAGGACCAGTTCAAGTTCAATGTCGAGCACATGGATGCTCTCGTTGCCACGATCATAGCTGACTGTAAACCGAGCGGGGCCGGTAGGGTTTCCTTCCAGCGCTAAGATCGAGTTGTCGGTGACCAGGCCACTTGCACTGACCGTCCGCGATCCACTGCCGAAAACCATGAAAGTCCCGAACCGCAGGTCACTTTCTGCGACTATGCGCACTTCGGGGGTGTTGGCGACCGTGATTGAAGGCCAAGCCGCTGCCAGCATAGCGGCGATCGCTATGATCGAACGGAACCGACCATAATCGCCTGCTCGCCTGTGCCTAGATTTAATTTGCAGGTATCTCACGTGCGTCAGACTAGCACGCCCGAAGATCGATAGAAATTTTTGACTGGATGCCATTTCCCCAATTTTGCTTCTTAGGCTCGAACCGCGAAGAGCGCGCCCGCATGTCGCGCCAGACCGCCATCACCGAGAGAATATGCGAATGACTGATGGGCCTAATGAAGTGTACTCTGAGCGCAAGGAATGAGGGCGAAGGCGGACATGCAGCCGTTCGTATGCATTTGGGCCAAAAGCGGTCGCTGGGCGTCACCTTGAATTGTGTTACTGCAACTAGAACGCCCAGCCCAAAGTCAGTGTGCCAGCCACCTCCTCCTGTTCCGAGCCCAAGGTTGCACGCGCTTCGCCGAAGAGCGACCAGCCGGACCCAAGCTCAAGCTCGCCCGACACCCCCACTAGCGCGCCGTCGCCATCGACTAGCGGCGAGCGTTCGCCGCGGGTGACGCTGGGGGCGCCGTCCAGGGCCAGGCCAACTTCGGCGAATTGGCTCTCGCCGGTGACGTACTGCAGCGACAGGTCGATCGCGCCGCTATCGCCGCGCCAACCGAGGAAGGCCCCGGCACCCACCCGGGTCAGGTCGAACGAGGCCGCGCCGCCTGACAGGTTGAGTGCCATCGCACCGCTTTCCGCAACGCCGTCAAAGTCGACGGAGGAATGGACCAGGGACACCACCGGACCAACGGCCCAGTCGGCATCCTCACCGCCGAAGCCGTAGCGCGCCTCGCCGCCGACCGAGAAGGCCGTGTAGTCGGCGCTACCGGTGGCAGTGCGATTAATGTCGACGATGCGGGTGCCGCGGGTAACGTCCGCTTCGGTCGAGGTGTAATCCGCCGCTGCCGCCACGGTCAGCCCGCCAAGGCCGCTGCCGTAGCGCAGGAACCCGCCGACCGACCAGCTCTCGGTGTCAGCCTGGCTAAGGCGGTCGTCGATTGCCAGGTCGCCGCTGCTCCAGCGCACCGAAGCGCCGAGCGCCCAGCCGTTGTCCGGGCCGCGGTAGTCGATCCCGAACTCTGCCCCGATGGTGTCGAAATCGGCTGCCGCGGCATTGCCGTCGCTGTCAACATTGGCAGAGCGGCCATGGACGCCGCCCCAGAGGCCCCAGCCTTCGCCGGTGCGCTCGTGCGACCGCGCCAGCAAGCGGCGGGTATTGCCGAGGCCGGCCTCGGCCTGTTCCGATAACAGCGTGGCGTAGACTTCGCCCGAGGCAGTGTCGAAGCCGATCAGCGCCTCTGGTGTCGTGGCGAACAGCAGCTCCATGTAGACCGCCTCGGCGTCACCCCCGTCAATCGCCAGGCTGTCGAGCCGGGTGGCCGAACCCGTCTGGTTGAACGTGGTCGCCACGGTCGGGAACAGACCGGTGCCCGACATGATCGGCGGCGGCGTAGGCGTCGGAGTGGGAGTCGGTGTCGGAGTGGGCGTCGGCGTCGGCGTCGGCGTCGGAGTGGCCCTCGGGGTCAACGTCAGCTGCACGTCGTTGCCGGTGCCCGCGGTGTAGCTGACCGACGGCGTGAGGAAGGCAAAATCGTTCTGGATCGTGCCGAAGGTGCCCACCACCGCATCGGCCAGGTCGTTCTCGATGATCAGGTACTGGAAGGGGTTGCTGCCCGCAAAAGTCCCGCTCTCCACCACGTCGAGCGTGGCCCCGCCCAGCGACACCGTGCCGGTGACGCGCAGCAGGTCGGCCTGGGCGGCATCGTTCACTTCGACCTGCAGGGTGGATCCCGCCGTTAGTGTCAAGTTGCCGCCCACAGTCAGCGTGCCGATCGAATTGCCGGGAGTAAGCAGGCTAGCCACGGCCAGGTTGCCGCCGATCGTCCCGGTGCCCGAAATCTGCGATCCGGCCTCTGCCGTCACATTACCCGCGACACTACCCGTCAGGCTGAAGCTTCCGCCGCTGATCGGCCCCCACCGAGTGGTCCG
>JAGREI010000283.1 GCA_020446625.1 Erythrobacter sp. | reverse complement strand
GACGATCTCGATCGCGCGGTCGACCCCGGCGCAGAACCCGCGCGGCGCGGCAATCAGCACCGTAAGCGGCGGTTTTTGGCCCGAAGGCTGGCTTTCCTGAAAGGGGGCGTTCATGCAGGTGCCTCTAGCTGTTGTCGGCGTGGGGCGAAAGGGCTAGGGAGCGCTCTCGCCAGAAACGGCTGGGGCGAACGCTTTGATACAAGGAATGGGAATGAAGGCTCGGATCGCAACTCTTGCCGTGATGGCGGGCATGGCCGTTTTGGGTGGCTGCCGCGGCGAAGGCGACATCGTGGTGGACACCGGCGTGGGCATCACCGCGCTGCGCTCGGTCTGCCCGGCGGTGGGCATTCCCGACTATACCGGCGACGTGACGCTGTTCTCGCCCGCCAATGCGCGCACCGCCGATGCCATCGACGTGACCGCCGCGATCACCAATGTGCGCAGCCAGTGCAACGACACGGGCGAGCAGGTCTACACCACCGCCACTTTCGACGTGGTGGCCAGCCGCACCAACACCGCCGGGGCGCGCACCGTCTCGCTGCCCTATTACAGCACCGTGATGCGTGGCGGCACCGCCGTTGTCGCCAAGCGGATCGGCACGGTGGACATTACCTTCGCACCGGGCGAATCGCGCGGCATCGGCCATGGCACCGCGGGCGCCTATGTCACCCGCGCCGAGGCGACCCTGCCGCCCGATATTTCCGAACGGATCACCCGCCGACGACGCGCCGGCGAGGATTCCGCCGCCGTCGATCCGCTGACAGAGCCTGACGTGCGCGCTGCCGTGGCCCGCGCCACTTTCGACCTGCTGGTGGGCTTCCAGCTGACCGACGAGCAGTTGGCCTACAACGCCACTCGCTGATTGCGTTCTTGAAATTTGCGTAAGTCCCCGCGAACACGGGGGCCTGCTTGAGGGAGGCTCCCGTCCATGCGGGGGCTCGCGAACCGTATGACCCAGACTCTCTACGCCGCCTTTGCGGCCACTCTCGACACTGTGCTCGATGCGCTGGAGGCCGATGGCGTGCTGCCTGCCGGCCTCAACCGCGCCAGCGTCAGCGTGGAGCCGCCGCGCGACCCCTCGCATGGCGATCTTGCCACCAATGCCGCCATGGTGCTGGCCAAGCCCGCCGGAACCAACCCGCGCGCGCTGGCCGAAGCAATCGTGGCCAGGCTGGCCGCCGATCCCAAGATCACCAGCGCCGAAATCGCCGGACCCGGCTTCATCAACCTGCGCCTCGCGCCGCAGGTGTGGCTGGACGAACTGGCCGCCGTGGCCGCGCTGGGCGCGGATTATGGCAAGTCCGCCATGGGCGGCGGCATGTGCGTCAACGTCGAATACGTTTCGGCCAATCCCACCGGCCCGATGCACATGGGCCATTGCCGCGGCGCGGTGGTGGGCGATGCGCTGGCCAGCCTGCTGGAATTTTCCGGCCACAAGGTGATCCGCGAATACTACGTCAACGATGCGGGCAGCCAGGTGGACACGCTCGCCCGGTCGGCGCACCTGCGCTATCGCGAGGCGCTGGGCGAGCAAATCGGGGAAATCCCCGCGGGCATGTATCCCGGCGATTACCTGGTCCCGGTGGGGCAGGCCGCCGCCGAGGAATTCGGGGACCGCTTCGTAGCTGAACCCGAAACCGAATGGCTGCCGCTGTTCCGCGCCTTCGCGGTGGAGCGGATGATGGACATGATCCGCGCCGACCTCGCCAAGCTGGGCATCAATCACGACGTGTTCTCGTCCGAAGCGGCCTTGCAGGCGGCGCAGAAGCCCGAGGCGGCCGAGGCGTGGCTGCGCACGCATGACCTCGTTTACGATGGCGTGCTGGAAGCGCCCAAGGGCAAGGCCCCGCCGGAGGACTGGGAGCCGGTCGAACTGCCGCTGTTCCGGTCGACCAGGTTCGGTGACGACCAGGATCGCCCGATCAAGAAGTCGAACGGCAAGTGGACCTATTTCGGCGCCGACCTCGCCTATCACATGCAGAAGGCCGAAAATGCCGATGCCATGATCGATGTGTGGGGCGCGGACCATGCCGGCACGGTGAAGCGCATCAAGGCTGCCGTCGCGGCGCTGAGCGAAGGGGAGGGCAAGTCCATCCCCTTCGACGTGAAGCTGGTGCAGATGGTGCAGCTGCTGCGCGATGGCGAACCGGCCAAGATGTCCAAGCGGTCGGGCAACTTCGTCACCATCGCCGACATGGTGGAGGAAGTGGGCAAGGACGTGGTGCGCTTCACCATGCTCACCCGCAAGCCCGAAGCGCAGATGGATTTCGACTTCGCCAAGGTGGTGGAAGCATCGAAGGACAACCCGGTGTTCTACGTCCAGTATGCCCATGCGCGGATCTGCTCGATCCTGCGCAAGGCGGCGGACGAGGGGCTGGCACCGTCGGGCGAGCAGCTGGCGCTGCTGGGCGCGGCCGAACAGGCGCTGATCGCGCAGGCGGCGCAGTTCCCGCGCGAGGTGGAAGCCGCAGCCCGCGCCCGCGAACCCCACCGGATCGCCTTCTATCTCTATGATCTTGCAGCCGCCTTCCACGCCTTCTGGAACCTGGGCAACGACGATCCGCAGCTGCGCATGATCGTGGCCCAGAATGGGCCGCTTTCGGCGGCAAGGCTTTTCCTCGCCGTGCAAATCGGGCAGGTAATCCGCAATGGTCTCGGCATCCTTGGCGTCGAGGCGGTCGAGGAGCTTTAGGCGATGACCTACCCGGCGGGCGATCCGGAAGACGAGCAGGACGGCGAAGCGGCCATGATGGCCGAGGAACAGCTGGCGCTCGACGACGATGACGATGGCCTGCCCTGGCTGGAAGACGATACCGACTACGACGACGAAGGCGCCTTCGATGCGCGGCTGATCTGGTACGGCCTGCTGGGCCTGCTGGTGATCGGCGCGGTGTTGCTGGGCGCCTGGTGGCTCACCAGGGAGCGCGCCGACCCCGAACTGGCCGCCGACGGCAGCACGATCGAGGCGCCCGATGGCCATTACAAGGAACGCCCCGCCGATCCCGGCGGGCGCGAGGTCGAAGGCACGGGCGACACCGCCTATGCCGTGGCCGAAGGCGAAACCCAACGCGGCATCCTGATCGAGGAAGACCTGCCCGAACCCAGCATCGACCGCGACCAGTCAGGCACCCCCGCACCTGCCCCCAGCGCCAGCGCCTCTGCCGCTGCTGCCAGCGGCGCGGTGCACGTGCAAATCGGGGCCTTCACCAGCCGTGCCGATGCCGAGGCCGCCTGGGCCAGCGCCACCACCCGCTATTCCGTGCTGTCGGGCATGAGCCACCGCATCGTGGAAGGCGAGGTGAACGGCGCGCGGGTCTATCGCCTGCAAGCCATTGCCGGTGACCGGGCAGCAGGC
Organism: Erythrobacter sp.; assembly: GCA_020446625.1. Taxonomy (GTDB): domain Bacteria; phylum Pseudomonadota; class Alphaproteobacteria; order Sphingomonadales; family Sphingomonadaceae; genus Alteraurantiacibacter. The sequence continues at coordinate 1,477 of JAGREI010000283.1, read as the reverse complement.
GATGCCACCTGCCGGGCGATCCGCAACAGCGGCGGGGACTGCTACATCCGCTAGGCAGGCCGTTTTCCCCGGCGACCCGCCGCATACCACTTGCGAAGCGGCCCGCTTTGGGGCCTAATTTCAGCACATGACGCCCGCCATTTTCAGCCTGTCCGGCCCGGTGATGACGCCGGAGGAACGCGCCCTGTTCAAGGCCGCGAACCCGGCGGGCTACGTGCTGTTCGGGCGCAACGTGGAAAACCGCCAGCAGCTGCGCGCGCTCACCGATTCGCTGCGCGACCTGCACGGTCGCGACGATCTGCTGGTCAGCATCGACCAGGAAGGCGGGCGCGTGGCGCGGATGAAGCCGCCCGAATGGGACAAGTATCCCGCCCCCGGCCTGTTTGCCGAGCTTTACCGGCTGTCCCCCGCCAGCGCGATCGAGGCGGCGCGCACCAATGCGCAGTTGCTGGCGCTCGACCTGGCAGAGGTCGGCATCACGGTCGACTATCACCCGGTGCTGGATATCCCGGTAGACGGCGCGCATGACGTGATCGGGGACCGCGCGCTGGGCCGCGATCCGATGCAGGTGGCAGCCCTTGGCCGGGCCACACTGGATGGACTGGCGCGCGGCGGGGTGGTGGGCTGCGTCAAGCACATGCCCGGCCACGGCCGCGCCATGGTGGACAGTCACAAGAGCCTGCCCGTGGTCGAGGCGAGCGAAGCAGACCTCGCCACCGACATAGCCCCTTTCGCCAAGCTGGCCGACGCGCCCATCGCCATGACCGCGCATATCCGCTTCACCGCCTGGGACGCGGACAATCCTGCCACCCAGAGCCGGTTCGTGATCGAACAGATCATCCGCCAGCGGATCGGCTTTGGCGGCCTGCTGCTCAGTGACGATATCGACATGGAGGCGCTCGAGGGCACCGTGCCCGAACGCAGCCTCCGCGCCATCGCAGCAGGCTGCGACCTGGTGCTCTATTGCTGGGCCAGGATCGACGCGATGGAAGGCATTGCCGATTGCCTGCCCGCGATCACCCAGGCGGCGAGCGACCGGCTGGACCGCGCCATGAGCGGAGCAGGCAAGCTGGCTGCCATGCCGCCGCGCGAAGAACTGCTCGCCACGCGCAATTCCTTCCTCGATCTGCTAGGGGAACGCGCATGAACGACGAAGGTCGCCTGCTGACCCCGCCCGAAACCGGCAACCTGTTCGAAGGTGGCACCCTTCCGCCGCAGCCCGCGCGCGCGGAGGAGGATGACTGGCAAGGCATCGCCGCGCCCGGCAACACGGGCGCTCTTGGCGACAAGGACGCGCTCTACCTCGAACTGGACGGCTGGGAAGGCCCGCTGGACCTGCTGCTGGACCTTGCCCGGAGGCAGAAGGTCGACCTCAGGCAGATCTCGATCCTCGCGCTGGTGGACCAGTACATCGGCTATATCGAGCGGGCCGAGGCGCTGAAGCTGGAGATTGCCGCCGATTACCTGGTGATGGCGG
>JAGREI010000282.1 GCA_020446625.1 Erythrobacter sp. | reverse complement strand
CAAGGTGAAGGTCACCCTGCGCTTCCGTGGTCGCGAAATGGCGCACCAGCACCTGGGCATGGACCTGCTGAAGCGGGTGCAGGACGACGTGGCCGAAGTGGCCAAGGTCGAAGCCTTCCCGCGCCTCGAAGGCCGCCAGATGCTGATGGTGCTGGCGCCCAAGTAAGCCGAAACATTGATCGGAACAGGGGCGGGTTGCGCGGCGTTATTGCCGTGTGACCCGCCTTCTTCTCCCCCTTACCGCTACACTTTTCCTGCTGTCGGCTTGCAGTAACGGCACGCCGGCAACGGACAATCCGTCGCCCGGTGGCGGTGGAGCGCCTGCCGCTTCCCCCTCCCCCTCCTCTGCCCCGCCTGGCGAACCTGCCGACGGGGTAAACGACGGCTACCCCGATCTCAGCCCCGTCCCGCTGACGCCGGAAGCAGAGCGCAGCGAAACCGGTGCGCGCGAAGCGGTGATCGTCTGGGCGCGGGCCATCGAATTGCAGGAATGGGACCAGGCCTGGGCCATGATGAGCGCGGCCGACCAGGCCAGGTGGAACAGCGCGCAGTTTGCCGCGCTGTTCGCTGACCTGTCGGATGTGCTGGTGGCCGTGCCGGGCGGCACCATGGAAGGGGCGGCCGGATCGTCCTTCTACACCGTACCCACCACCATCACCGGCACCGACCGGGCGGGCCACCCGGTGCGCTACGAAGGTGAAGTGGTGCTGCGACGGGTCAACGACGTGCCGGGAGCCACGCCCGAGCAGCTGCGCTGGCACATCGAAGGCGTCACGCTGGAATGGACGCACTAGCGCCCTGGGCGAGGCGCTGGTTTAGAAGGCGTAGCCGATGCCGAGGCCGAACGAGGTTTCCGCCAGGTGCACGTTCGCCTCGCCGCCGCCATAGGCCAGCGGGATCGAGCCTTGCCCGGCCACATCGTTGCGCGGCGCGCGCATGGCGAAGCCGGTCAGTTCGAAGCCGCTCTGCGAACGCCAGGTGGCGCCCAGGGTGAAGTGATCCTGCACCACGCCGGGGGCGAGCACGTTGAGCAGCGTCTCCGACGCGGGAACCGGGTTCTGCGACCGGCCATAGCCCGCGCGCAGGGTCAGGCTGTCATTGGCCTGGTAGCTCGCGCCCAGCTTGAACACGGTCACGTCGCGCCAGCCGAAGCCGGGGCCGTCGCTGCCGCCGAAGGGAACGCCGGTGAACAGCACCGACAGGGGATTGCCCACCGCGTTGACGCCCGAATACTCGATCCGCTTGACGTCGGCGGCCAGCACCAGCCGATCGGTAGGGCGCAGGGCAATCCCCGCGCCGTAGCTGGCGGGAACGTCGAACCCGCCCTGGTCGGCAAACAGGCCGGCGTAGCGGTTGAAGCTGCCCGCCCAGACCCTCGACTGGTAGAAGGCGCCGATCGACACCGCATCGGACAGCTCGCCGTAATAGCCCACGCGGAAGCCTCCACCCAGCGCCACGTCGGTGCCGCGGTTGGTGAAGTTCGCCGGGTCGGCGGAGGCGCCGCTGAACGGCTGGATACCTTCGGCGCGGAAGCCCTGCACCAGCCCGATGGCAGAGACGCCCAGCGACTGGCCGGGGGCGAATTCGTAAGCCAGCGTCGGCACGATGAAGACCTGCTTCAGGTCCACCCCGGTGGGGCCAGCCGCGCCGAAGGCGGCGAAGGGGCTGGCTTCATAATCGGTGTTCATGCCGCCGTTGCCGTTGATCGTCAGGGCGAAGGTCAGCTGGTCGCTCAGCGGGCGGACATAGCCGAATTCGGGCAGCACGAAGGGGTTGGACCCGTTGCCGTTGTAGTCGCCGTTCAGCCCTGCGCCGTTGCCGGTGATCTCGGCCCCGCGATCCGGCACGAAGATTTCCACGTCGAAGTCCATCCGCGCGCCCAGCGCGGAAATGCTGGCCGGGTTGTTGGCAGCCGCCAGCGCATCCTGCGGCAACGCGATGGCGACGCCAGCCATGCCCTTGGCCTTCGGCCCCACGCCGTTGAGGAAATAGCCATCGGTGGCCTGCGCCCCGCTGCTGGCGAGCGCGACCAGCGCGGCTCCGGCAAGCGCGAGCGGGCGGGCGAAGGTAAAGGCGGGCATGGCGACTGGTCCTGTTGCGGTGTTCATGGCCACGCAGATGGCGCGGCGCCGAAGCGCGCGAAACAGACGGTTTCTAAACCCTGCCCAATGTCAGCTTTAGCGCGGGCGCGGTCAGCCCTTGCTACAGGTGTTCATGCCCACCAGCCGATAGAGCGGGCAGAACGAGACGAGGCTGGTGACGATGAACACCGCCGCCACGATCCAGGCCACCGTGGCCAGGGTGCCGGTCAGCGTGCCGGTATAGGCCAGCGCCAGCAGTACCAGTGCCACGATCACGCGCAGCGTGCGGTCTGCGGTTCCCATGTTGCGTCCCATGTCTTTTCTCCTTTTCCCGATACGGAAGTCTGACATGGGCAATATGCGCGGTCCAGCCCTGTCAGGCATTGCGCTGGATCAACCGTCTTCCCACAGCTCTACCGGGTTGCCGTCGCAATCGTGCACGCGGGCGAAGCTGCCCACCCCGTCCATGGCCTCGCGGTGGCTGATCGCCACGCCCGCCGCTTCCAGCCGTTCGACCAGCGCGTCGATCCCTTCCACCCGCAGGTTCAGCATCACCTGCCGGTCCGCCGCGAAATAGTCGCTGTCGGCCGCGAAGGCGGCGAAGACGGTCGGCCCGGCGGCTTGCATCCACACCCATTCGCCATCAGGCGTGGGCTGCCCGCTTTCGGTGGCGGCAATGCCCAGGTGATCGCGATACCAGGCCGCCAGCCGCGCCGGGTCCGCCGATCGGATGAACAGCCCGCCGATGCCCAGAACCCTGCCATCCGTCATGACCTGTCTCCTTGCCGCCACCCTTGCCCTTGCCGCCTTATGCCCTAGGATCGCGGCCAAGGGAACGGGAGCGCAATTGCCAGCATGACCACGCAGCGCATCGGATTCTGGCTTGGCCCGGCGCTGTTCGCGCTCGCCCTGCTGCTGCCTGCGCCCGCTGGCATGGAGCCTGCCGCCTGGCTGGTGGCGGGTCTGGTGGGCTGGGTGGCGGCATGGTGGATCACCGAGGCGCTGCCGCTGGCGGTCACCGCGCTGCTGCCCTTCGCGGTGATCCCGCTGACCGGGGTGATGGACGCCAAGGCCACGGCCAGCGCCTATTACTCGGACATCATCTTCCTGCTCCTGGGCGGTGCCTTCATCGCGCTGGCCATCGAGCGCACCGGGCTGCACCGGCGGCTGGCGCTGTTCCTGCTGGCTGTGGTGGGCAAGGGCGGCGGACAATTCCGGCTGCTGCTGGCCTTCATGGCGGCGGCCGCGCTGCTGTCCATGCTGATCTCCAACACCTCCACCGCGCTGATCATGATGCCGGTGGCGCTGGCGGTGCTGGCGGGCGGCGGGGTGAAGGATGGGGATATAGCCTCGTCCTCAAGTAGCGAAGCGATAGGACAGACTGAAGGCATGAGCGGGGCCTTGCCCATGGGCATTGCCTTTGCTGCCAGCATCGGGGGACTCGGCACGCTGGTGGGATCGCCCACCAATGCCATCGCCGTGGGGCTGGTGGACGAGGCGCTGGGCGTGCGCATCAGCTTTTTCGACTGGAGCCTGTTCGGCATTCCCGTGGTGCTGATCGGGATTCCGCTGGCGGCCTGGATCATCGCGCGGGTGCAGCGCATTGCCGATCATCCCTTCGACACCCTGGCCGCCCACGCGGCGGTGGACGATCACCGCGGCTGGTCGAGCGCGGAGAAGCGGCTGGTGCCGGTGGTGGCGGCCACCTTCCTGATGTGGATGGGCCAGCCGCTGCTCGAACCCCTGCTGCCCCCGGGCGCGCTGACCGAAGGCGGCGTGGCGATCGTCGCCAGCCTGGCGCTGTTCGTGCTGCCCGACGGCACGGGCCGCGCGCTGCTCAACTGGAACGAGGCCGACCGCGCGCCCTGGGGCGTGCTGCTGATGTTCGGCGGCGGGCTGGCGCTGGCGGCGGGCATGGGTGCATCCGGGCTGGCGGGCTGGATCGGGGACCAGCTGCTGTTCCTCGACGCCTTCCCGCTGGTCGTGATCGCCATGGTGATGGTGGCGCTGGTGATCCTGATTACCGAGTTCGCCAGCAACGTGGCCACGGCATCGGGCTTCATCCCGGTGATCGCCGCGCTGATCGCGGCCCTGGGGGCAGACCCGCTGCTGCTGGCCATGCCCGCCGCGCTGGCGGCCAGCTGGGGCTTCGTGCTGCCCGCCGGGACCGGCCCCAACGCCATCGCCTGGTCCACCGGAAGGCTGGCCCTGCCCCGGCTGGTGCGCGCGGGGCTGGTGCTCGACGTGCTGGGCGTGTTCCTGATCGTGGGCGTGGTCTTTGCACTGGCGCCGCTGCTGGGATGATCGGGCGCGGCTGACGCTTGCACCTGCTCGCCTGTCGATATAATTACGCGTGAAACCGGATTCTGTCGGCAGAGGCGTTCCTGCGGAGGTTAGGAGCGGGTGGCCCGGAACTCCTTGCTGTCCCCCGCCTTCCTGGGGGTGACACCAGAGGAAGGAGCCAGCCCGTGGCCGACGACAATAACGATCCGCTGCACGCCATCGACACCCCCACCCCGCGCCGCAAGCCCAAGCCCGAAGTCACCACCCTGGGCGGCCGCCAGCTGAAGCCCGCCACGCTGATGATGGGCTTCGGCTACGACGCATCGCTGTCCGAAGGCAGCCTGAAGCCGCCGATCTTCCTCACCAGCACCTTCGCTTTCGAGAACGCGGCGGCGGGCAAGCGCCACTTCGAAGGCATTACCGGCAAGCGCGCGGGCGGGGCCGAGGGCCTCGTCTATTCACGCTTCAACGGGCCGAACCAGGAAATCCTCGAGGATCGGCTGGCCATCTGGGACGGGGCGGAGGATGCGCTGTGCTTCTCCAGCGGGATGACCGCCATTGCAGTGCTGATCCTGGCCGCCTGCAACACGGGCGACGTGATCGTGCATTCCGGCCCGCTCTATGCCGCCAGCGAGGGCTTCGTGGCCAAGGTGATGGCCAAGTACGGCGTGCGCTATGTCGATTTTCCCGCCGGGGCCAGCCGCGCGGAACTGGACGCGGTGATGGAAAAGGCCAAGGCCATGGCGGCGGAGAGCGGCGGCACGGTGCCGCTGATCTACCTCGAAAGCCCCGGCAACCCCACCAATGCACTGGTGGACGTGGAGGCCGTTCGAGACGCGCGCGATGCGCATTTCAGTGCCGACTCCACGCCGATTGCCATCGACAACACCTTCCTCGGCCCGCTGTGGCAGCGCCCGCTGGATCACGGGGCGGACCTGGTGGTCTATTCGCTGACCAAGTACGTCGGCGGCCATTCGGACCTCGTCGCGGGCTCGGTCTCGGGCGGCAAGCGGTGGATCGACGCGATCCGCGCGCTGCGCAACACCATGGGCGGCATTGCCGATCCCAACACCGCCTGGATGCTGCTGCGCTCGCTGGAAACGGTCGAGCTGCGGATGCAGCGCGCGGGCGAGAACGCGGCAAAGGTCTGCGCCATGCTGAAGGATCACCCCAAGGTGGAGGGCTTGGGCTATCTCGGCATGATCAGGGACGCGCGGCAGCAGGATATCTTCGACCGCCATTGCCTGGGGGCCGGCTCCACCTTCTCGCTGTTCATCAAGGGCGGCGAGGCGGAATGCTTCCGCTTCCTTGACGCGCTGAAGGTGGCCAAGCTGGCGGTCAGCCTGGGCGGTACGGAAACGCTAGCCAGCCACCCTGCCAGCATGACGCACCTTTCCGTTCCCGATGCGCGCAAGGCCATGCTGGGCATCACCGACAACCTGGTGCGCGTTTCTATCGGCATCGAGGACGCCGATGACCTGATTGCCGACTTCGCGCAGGCACTTGAAGCGGTATAGCGAATGTGCGGCAGGGCGAAATGCCACCTTGCCCTGCCCGCTGCCGGACAGCTAAGAGCAAGGTTCAAGGGCCTAGACCCTGCCATCCTGCGGACAAACGAACGGAATTACAGTGCTGCGCAAATATGCCCTTTTTGTCGGCGTCGCCGCCATCGGCGCCCTGGTGACCTCTTGCGGCGGCGGCAACGGCGGCACGCCCACACCCACCGATACGTCCACCGCGACCCCCACCCCCACGCCGTCGGCCACGACCGTCGACTTCTCGCTGACGCAGGATTTCTCCACCCAGAGCGTGAACGCCAACCTGGCCTTGGCCTGGTTCATGGCTACCGGCGGCACCACCGAAACCTTCAACGGCGGTGCGCGGGTGAACGGCATTTCCACCATCGCGCTGGCGCTATCCCCCGAAAGCGTGACCTTCAACAACCCGGACCTGACCGCCGCCGTCACCTTCGCGGGCAGCGAACTGGTCAGCTCCAGCTCCACCCTGCGCAGCTATGCTCGCACTGACGAAAGCCTCCAGCTGTCGGTGCCGTTCGGCAATACGCTCCAGGTGACCTACGAACAGTCGCTGCCCTTCACCCGCGCATCGGTCGACGGCACGCTGCGGGCGCGCAAGGTGGCCTTCTTCTTCAACCCGGTGACCACCACCAGCGATATCACCACCGATCTCACCTATACCGGCACGGTGCAGGTGGCGGGCGGCGATCCGGGCACCACGCTGTCCGACGCGATTTCGTCGCCCACCACCACCTTCACGGTGCAGGCATCGGACGAACATGTGGTCGGCACCCTGATGATCTACGAACTGGTGAACAACGTCTCGACGCTGATCGCCACCCTGCCGGTTGACGCGGTGGTGAATTCCACCAGCACTTTCTCCGGCACCTTTGCCGACACCACCCACAACCTGTCGGGCAGCTTCGTCGGATCGCTGACCGGGGCCAACCGCGACGAGCTGTTCATCCTCTTCTCGGTTTCGGGCAATGCCGATGCGTCGGATTCCACCGACGACCGGCGCTACGTCGGCAGCTTTATCGGCAGCAACTGACGCCAGTAACTGAGTGCGGCAGCGCATCGCGGGCGGAGCAAGTCCACGATCTCGTTGGGGGGAATCGCTCCCACCCCGCCCGCTTCACCGCGCCCGCCGTGTCGCGTGGAGGCGGGCGCGGGGTGACGGCACCGGGCGCAACAGGGTCTGCGCCTGGCACCATCACCCGCCGGTCATCCCGCTTTATCGCCCGGCAAGCCATGCCATGGCTGTGGGTGCCACAGCTTCGCCGCGGTTAGGCCGCCGGTCAGAAGCGGACCAGAGCGCGGTCAGAGCTTGGCCAGCAGCGCCTTTAGCTCGGCCACCTGTTCCGGATTGCGCAGCACGCCGGCATCGCTGTCGAACGCTTCCCCGAACAGCGGCACCGACAGGGTGCCGCGCACCTCGCCGCCGAAGATCGGGAAGGCTTCTTCCGCCAGCTTGAGCACGCGCGCCGCGCCGCCGGGGCCGTGCGAGGTGGCCAGCAGCACCATCGGCTTGTTCTGCCACACGTTGCGGCCGATGCGGCTGCACCAGTCGAACAGGTTCTTGAACGCCGCGCTGTAGAGCCCGTTGTGTTCGGCAAAGGAGATCAGCAGCATGTCAGCCTCGCCCACGCGGGCCAGGAACTGGTGCGCCAGCTGGGGAATGCCGCCCGCCTCTTCACGATCGTGGCGGTAGATCGGCATTTCGTAATCGTGGATATCGAGCGTCTCGACCTCGGCATCGTCGATCAGCGAGGCGGCATATTCCACCAGCTGGCGATTGATCGAGACGGAGGAATTGCTGGCGGCAAAAGCGAGAACCTTGCGTGACACGGGTATTGTTATCCTTTCCACTCGCGCCGCTCTTCCGCGGCCTTGAGCACTTCGTAGGCTAGTTGCAGTTTCTGGAATTCGGCGGCGGCTTCGGCGTCGCCGGGCTTCACGTCGGGGTGGACCTGCTTGGCGCGCGCGCGCCATTCGCGCTTCACCGCGGCGAAATCGGCATCGACTTCCAGCCCCAGCACTTCCAGCGCGCGCATCTCGTCGGCGCTGCGGCTGCCGTCGCCGCTGCCCGCCCAGCCATAGTGCTGCGCTTCGGCATAGCCGGCGTTCTCGCGCCGTTCGTTCTTCGCGCGGGCTTCGGCCTCTTCCTTGTCGAGGCCCTGGAAATAGTCCCAGCCCTTGTTGTATTCGGCGGCGTGCTTTTCGCAGAAGTACCAGCGGTCGCGGCTGTTGGGCGACTTGGGCGCGGGGCAATTGCCCGGCTCGTCACAGCCGTGGCGGTCGCACAGGCGCACCTCCACCGTCTCGCGCGAGGAGCCATAGCCGCGCCAGCGCGGGAAGCCCCAGTCGTTCGACCGGCCCTGACGCGCCATCAGCGGGAATTCCTGCGCAGTTGCATGACCATCCTATAGGGTGACTGGGCGGCAAGGTGAAGCACTGCGGCGTGCCATGCCCTGCCCGCGCATGTTCATCGAATTGATACAAATACGTGCAAAATGCTGCATTGCAATATGGACAGCCGGTCCTATCTGCACGGCAACAGACGCAAGCACCAGGTTTCCCGATGAGCAAGAGCCTCGCCTTTTCCGCAGCCCTTTCGGTCTTCGCCATGGCCGCCTTCGCGCTGTTCGCGGGGCCGCACGCGCAGGCCGGGCTGGCGGTAACGCAAACGGGCGCGACGGTTGAAGCCGCCGCGCCCGCTGTTGGCCAGGTTGCCCCGGCGCTGTTCGGCCAGCCGCGTTAACGCTGGACCATCACCGTCACGGCGCGACGGTTGCGCGCCCAGGCGCTCTCGTTCGAACCGACGACTGCCGGGCGTTCCTCGCCATAGCTGACCGTGGTCAGGCGGCCTTCCGGCACGCCCAGGCTGACGAGGTAGTTCTTCGCCGCATTCGCGCGCCGTTCGCCCAGCGCGAGGTTGTATTCGCGGGTGCCACGTTCGTCGGCGTGGCCTTCCACCGTGGCGCGGGCATTGCTGTATTGCAGCAGGTATTCCGCCTGCCGCCGCAGCGCCACCATGTCCTCGCTGTCGATGTTGAAGCGATCGGTGTCGAAGAAGATCGTGTCCGCACCCTGCATGGCCTGCGACCAGTGCGCCTGCGAACCCGGCTGCGGGCCTTGCGGCACCGGCGGAGGCGTGGGGGTGGGGGTGGGCGCGACGGCATCCATCGGTGCCGGAATGTCGACCTGCGGAGGTTCGCGCTTGCAGGCGCCCAGTGCCAGCACGCTGGAGAGGGTCAGGGCAATGACAATACGCTTCATCTTATATTCTCCTCATTCAAGCGGCATCCGCTTCATTGGAATCAACGGCCCTTCAGGGAACGTACCATACTTACGGCAGAACCGGTCCCCAAGCCGGGTCTGACGCCCCCACCGGCGTACGCAGGCGACGTTCGTTCTCCCCGGTGAGGTCCACCTGGTAGATTGCCGTCTCGCCCGTGTTACGTTCGGTGCGGAAGAACTGGATGATGCGGCCGTTGGGCGCCCAGGTGGGTGCCTCGTCCTGCCAGGCATTGGTGAGCGTGCGCATGTTGCGCCCGTCGGTGTTCATCACCGCGATGTGGAAATCGCCCACGATGTGGGTGAAGGCGATCTGGTCGCCGCGCGGGCTCCATTCGGGCGTGGCGCAGCGCCCGCCGAAGAAGCTGATGCGGCGCTGGCCCGAACCATCGGCGTTCATGATGTAGCACTGCTGGGTGCCCGACTGATCGCTTTCGAACACGATCCGGCTGCCATCGGGCGAGAACGACCCGCCCACCTCGATCGAGGGGTTGAAGGTCAGCCGTTCGGGCGTGCCGCCACCCGATGCGCGGACGCGGTAGATGTCGGTATTGCCCGCCACCGCCATCGAATAGAGGATCCACTGGCCATCCGGGCTCCAGCGCGGGGCGAAGGTGGGGTTGTTCGATTGCGTCACCAGCGTCTGCCGCCCGCTGTCGATATCGTAGATATAGATGCGCGGGTTGCCGTCGACGTAGGACAGGTAGGCGATCTTCGAATAGTCGGGCGAATAGCGCGGGGTGAGCGCGGTCGACTGGCCATTGGTGATGAAGCGGTGGTTCGCCCCGTCGCTGTCCATGATCGCCAGCCGCTTGATGCGGTTATCGGGCGGGCCGGTTTCCGCGATATAGGCGATGCGGCTGTCGAAGAACGGGCTTTCGCCCGACAGCCGCGAATAGACGAGGTCAGCACAACGGTGCGCGGCGCGGCGCCAGTCGGCGGGAGCCACCACCCAGCCTTCGCGCACCAGTTCGCTTTGCAGGGCCACGTCGTAGAGATAGCAGCCCACGGTCAGCCGCCCGTCGGCATTGGCGCGGACATAGCCGTGCACCAGCATCTCCGCGCTGCGCCCGCGCCAGGTATCCCAGGCAGGCGCGGTGATCTGCGCATAGCTGGGACGCGGCAGGCTGTCCGGCCCCACCGGGCGGAACAGGCCGTTGAAGCGCAGGTCGTTATAGACGATCCGCGACAGCTCCAGCCCCAGCGCGGCAGTGCCGCTGGAATTGGCAGGCGTGGCGACATCGGCATTGGTGGCAAAGGCGGGGATGGCGATGC
>JAGREI010000281.1 GCA_020446625.1 Erythrobacter sp. | reverse complement strand
CGCGGTTGCCGAACAGGCGGATGCCCAGCTGGCTGTCGTTGAACAGGAAACCGCGGAAGTCGGCCTGGAACGGCTGGATGCCCACGCGGATCGAATCGAAGTCATACCGTTCGGACGTGTTGCGGATGTGGTAGTCGACGAACAGTTCCTGCAAGCCCAGGAAATCGTCCCGCCGGTGCGACGAACGGCTGGGTTCCACCAGCAGCACGCGGCGTTCGGGTACGTCGACGTAGCTCATGTTGTAGGCCAGCGTCACCCGGTACTCGATCTCGGGCGGCATGTAGGCGGTGGAACCGCGGATCAGCGCCGCGCCGACGATGAAGGTCTGGCTGAAGACCGGCGAGAAATCGTGGCCGAAGGTATCCAGCCGGTCGGGATCGGCGGTGGTCTGCACGCCCACGGGGATGGGGAAGGTGCGCGGTTCGATCACCGTGTCGGAAATGGCGTTGACCACGAAGAACCAGTGATCGTCGTCCAGCCCCAGGAAGCTGGGGGTCCAGCAATTGGCGCTGCCGACAGGGTAGATCACCAGGTCGGGATCGTAGGCGCGGCCTTCGGCTTCGGCGCGCTGGCGCTCTGCCGCTTCGGCACCTTCGCGCTGGGCGGCGCGGCGTTCGCGGTCCTCGGGCGAATTGGTGCAGATCGGGCGGTCGCCCTTGTAGGTGTTCTGGTGATAGGGATCGAAATCGCCGGGATTGATCACCGCATCGACGCCCGGCCCCAGCAGCGGCGCCAGCGTCTGCATCAGCCGCCAGCGGTCAGGAATGGGGATCTGGTCGTCGACATTGGGAAAGGCGGTGGGCGGCGGAGCGCGCACCGCGCCGGGGTTCACCTGCACCACCGGATCGGGCAGCGCGCCGTTGAAGCCGGGGCGGCGGCGGCCGTCGATCACGCAGTCTTCCACCGGGTCGGCGGGGTCTTCCTGCGTACCCAGACCGCCATCGGGCCGGTCGGGCGTGGGGCCTTCGGTATGCTCGACGCAGGCGGCCTGGAATTCTTCCTGGGTGGTGGCCACCGATTGCGGCATGGCGGCGGCGGCGGGCGCCAGCCCCAGGTCATCGGCCGGGGCCATGGGCATTTGCCCGGCCTGCAACACCATCAGGATCGGCAGCAGGCCGCTCATCACAGGCCCTCGCAGACGTTCTGCGCCGGATCGTCGAGGAACGGCGCGAAGGGGCAGTTGACATAGCGCAGGCGCACCGAGCGGCCTCCGCCCAGATCCACCACGATACGGTCGGCACGGATGGCAGGATCGGCATTGCCGACAGCGCCGTTCAGGCGCACGCCGCCGTTGTTGAGGCCGAGGAAGCTGACCATGTCGTCCTGGTCGATACCGTCGCCCGATACGCCGATGCCGCCCACCAGAACGCCGCCGCGATAGATCGGCACCGAGCCGGGGAAGATCTGGATGCCGTTGGCGACGCGCGGAGTGCCTGCCGGGCTATCGGGCAGCATGGTGCAGCCGCGCCGCGTATCCGGCCCGCCGCCGGCGGTGAACACCACATGTTCGACGATGTTGTTCAGCACCAGGTCGGTTTGCAGGCCGACCATGAACGGGCTCCAGGTGTCGGAGCTTTGCACCGACAGCGGCCCCGGCGCCTGCGCCACTTCGCCATCGGGGAAGTAGGGGCGCGACAGGTTGCCGCCCGAACGGTCGGCAAAGGCGTGGGTGCCGGTCAGCGCGGCGGGATTGCCGAGGAAATTGCGCACCCGCGTGACATAGGCGGCCACATCGCCGCCCACCGCAGTCAGCTGCGCGCCCGCCGTGGCGCTGGAGAAGAAGGTGGCAGTGCGCGCCTTTTGCAGGCTGACGTCGATACCGAACAGCGGGCCGTCGGCGCTGCGAACCACGCCCAGGATCTGCCCGTTGGTGTCGACCACGCTGATGCTCGCTTGCATCCGGCTGTCGAGCGGGCGGCGGATCTGCGCGCGGGCGCGGGTCAGCACGCTGAAGGCTTCTTCCATGATCGCGCGCACTTCGGCGGCGGTCAGCGGCTGGGCCACGCTGCCCGCGTCGGTGCCGGCGCGGATGGGGAAGCGCGGGTTGCCCGCCGCGTCCACCAGCATGAAGGCGCCGGGGCGCGCGAATTCGGCAGTCGTGGCGGCGCGCAGACCCGATGCATTGGTGCCGTAGGCCGTGCCTGCCAGCACTGCTGCGCCGGTGTAGTAGCCGTTCACCGCCAGCAGCGCGCCCGCGCTGCCGTTGATCGCGGCAAAGCTGCCGCCGCGTGCGCCGGGATCCTGCGGCACATCGGCAAAGCGCAGCGCGGTGCCGTCGACGAAGATGCGATCGGCGCGGATATCGGTGGGGGCCATGAAGCCCTGCGCCCCGGCAATGGCGATTGCTTCCTCGGCGTCGTTGTCGACATCCAGCACATTGTTGTCGAAGCCGTAATCGCCGTCACCCATCACCCCGATGGCGCCGACGACCACGCCGTTCTTGTAAAGCGGGATGCCGCCCGGATCGGCGGACAGGCCTAGCGGAGAGCGGTGCGGGCCGATGGTGCCGTCGCTGGCGCGCGCGACCAGGTCGGAACAGGGCAGCTGGCTGAACTGCACCCCGAACAGCGGCCCGCTTTCCAGCCCCACGGTGGTGGGGGCGGGCGGGAAGTGCTGCTGCACGATCTGGCTGGCGGTGCGGCTGGTGAAGGCATTGCCGCCGCTGGAGAGATAGGCCCCGGTTATCGCCTTGGCGATGCTGGCCAGCTCGGCAGGAACGGTCACGCCTTGCAGGCCGAAAGTCTGCCCGGCGGCCAGCGGCGCGCCGATCCGCTGGCGGCTGACCAGGGCATTGGCATTGGCCCCGTTCATGCGGAACACGGCGAGCACGTTGCCCACCCGGTCCACCACGGTGATGATCGAGGGCAGGCCGCGCGCCTGCGCTTCGGCCACGGCCTGCGCCAGCACGGTGCCGACTTCAGCGCTGGTGAGCGATTCCTGCGCTGGAGCGGGGAAGGGGTTGGTGCTGGTGCTGGGAGTGGGCGTGGCCGTTGGCACCGGCGTGGGGGTGGGCGAGCCGCCGCCGCACGAGGCGAGCACCAGCGCGCTGGCCGTCAGCCAGGCCGTGGAGACCCGCAGCGAAACCGACCGGCGCATCAGCGCAGCCGCCCGATCGCGGTAACCGCCTGGCCCAGCGCCTGACGGAACTGGGCGGGGCGATAGCCTTCCGGTGACTGCACCGCGTCGTAGGCATTGTTGATATTGGCGCGGATGCCCGCAGCCGCGCCCAGCGTGATCCGGCCATCGTTGACCATGGCATTGAGCAGGGTGTCGATCGCCATCACCGCCTGCACGCTGCCGGCATAGTCGGTGAAGCGCGGCGAGATGGCCTCGTTGCCGATCCGCGCCACCACGGTGAAGGCATCGGCGCCGCTGGAACGGGCCGCCAGCGCGCCGGACAGCGCCTGCGCCTGTTCGCGCAAGGCCACGGCGGCCTGCTGCGATTCGGCGCGGCCCTGGTTCATCGAGGCGTGGAAATTGCGCGCCGCGCTGCGGAATTCCTCGGCACGGGCCGGGGCCAGCACGTCTGCCACGGCGGAGAGCATGATGATGTTCTCGTCGTTGAAGGGCGGCTGGCCGAAGTGGATCGGGCGCCCCGGATTGGTCTCGAAGGTCAGCCGCCGTTCCTCGCCATCCGTGATCGGGCGGTGGCAGCTGTGGCAATCGAAGAAATACAGCTGCGGGAACACGCCCTGCATCCCGGTATCGGGCCGGGCGAACAGGTCGGTGGCGCGGGCCACTGCTTCGGCCTGGCCCACCGCCCACAGCTGCACCGAATCGGGGCGGCCCTTGCGCTGGATATAGTCCTCGTCGACGTCATGGTGCTGCTGGAAGCTGCTGAACAGGTCGAGCTCGAAGGTGATGCGCGGGTGGCCCGCCGCCATCATCGAGTGGGTGACGAACTGACCACGCTCGCTGCTGCCATAGTGGCAATCGAGGCAGACGCGGGCGCGCACGTCGGGCCGTTCCAGCGGCACCATGCCGTTGGCCACGTTGTGCGGGTGGGTTCCCTGCACTTCATAGTGCGATTCGAGCCAGCCGATGGAAGAGCCGTGGCAGCTTTCGCAGCCCACCCCGTCATCCATCTGGTAGCGCGGGCCGCGATCGCTGCCCGGCGCATTGGTGGCGTGGCAGCCATAGCAGTTGGCCGCCTCGTCCGCCGCGCTGTAGCCCAGCGAGCGCACGATCTGCCGTCCGCGGCGGCCTTGCAGCACGGTGAAGGCGCGGCTGTGCGCGCCGCTGACGCCGCTGGGCGATTGCCAGGTGGCGATCTCGTCCTGCCGTACGATCGCGCCATTGCCTTCGCTGCGGCCGTGGCAGGTGGAACCCGCGCAGCTGGCCACGCCGGTATAGTTGTAGGAATTCTGGGCTTGCAGCGGAGTGCTGGAACTGAACGCCAGGGTCAGCCCTGCCACCACGCCGGCGCCAAGGCCCAGGGCGGGCAGCGCGCGGCGCATATGGCGTGAGGCAGCACGCAGCAGCCCGACAATGGTGCCCCGCACGCGTGAACCCATGGCGTGTTCCCCCTTTCGCCTTGCGGCCCGACAGCCCCCGCTGCCGAATCTGCTGCCGCTGAATGGACCCTAACCCATTGCGCGGGCTTGGTCGACTGTCAGCCGCCGCTTTCTGAACCTACTTCCGCAGTGCTGACGATCTGGGCAAGCTGCAAATCACAACCGTTTGATATCAGCGCCTGCGCCAACGATTCGGGATCGGCGGGTTCGCTCGATAGCAGGGCGAATGTCACCTGCACCGAAGAACCGTCGGCTTGGTTGGTGATGGTGTAGCTTTGCCCGCCGCTGATCTGCAAGGCCGAGTCCCATCGCGCCAGCATTTCGGTCGCGGGGAAGTGCAGGTTCACCGCATCGTCGGCAGATCCGGTAGGGGCAATGGTAAAGTTCGCTTCGACCGAGCGGTCACCTCCGCGCCAGAGGTTTACCCGGCTGACATTGGACAGGCAAACGCGCCCGCCAGCCATCACGTCGACATACCAAACATTCGGATTGCGCGCCTCGTCGGTGAATTCGCCGCGCGAACTCGCCACCCGCGCCTGTCCGCCGCGCCGCGCGGTGAGCGCCGCCAGCGCCTGGTTGCCGGTGGTGGCCGCGCCGCCCTGCGACAGCGTGTAGGTGCCGGGGCCGCGCAGCACGCGGGTGCTGCCGCCGCTGAGCACGGTAACCGTATCGCCTGCCTGCAAGGTAATGCGCTGGGTGTCGCTTACTTGCGAGCCAACGCGATAGCTCGCCGCAGAGGGGCCGGAACTGGCCACCACCGTACCGGCTTCGGCCACCGTCGGAACCATGGCCAGCGCGGCCATGCCTGCTGCCAGCGCCAGCGCGCCCTTGCCCGCCTTCTGCGTGATCGCCAGCTTCGTGTTCGCCAGAGTCATCGCTTCAAACCTCCATACTGTTGCAGTCTCTAACAATAGATCGCCCGTCTTGTCAGCCGGGATATCGTTAATGCCCGCCTTTTGTCCGATCGCTGCTGAACGGTCTGTGTCCGGCATCACATGGCTGGCGAAAGCTTGCGCCCATCATTTCGCCCCTCATTTTGACGTGAGCACGTGCGCCCCGTGTTCGTCGAGGTCGGCGCTGCGTTCGGCCAGTGCGGCCAGCGCCGCGTCGTCGGGATAGCGCGCGGCCACAGCCTGCACCGCCGCCAGTCCGGCTACCCGGTCGGTATCGAGCAGGGCCAGCGCATCGACCAGCGCCTGCCGGTCCTCCGCCGGGAAATCGGGCGCGGGTTCGAACAGGTCGACCGGGCTGGAACGGCCTGAGAGCACCACCCGGCCCATCGGCCGCCACCAGTCGAGCCCGGTGCGGCTGGCGAAGTCGCCGGTCGCCATGATCGAGGAGCCGAAAGCCTTGTTGCCCGATTCCATGCGCGCGGCGGTGTTCATGCTGTCGCCCAGCGCGGTATACTGGATGCGGCTGTCACCGCCGAAGTTGCCCACCACCGCCTCGCCATAGTGCAGGCCGACGCGGGTCTTGCCGA
>JAGREI010000280.1 GCA_020446625.1 Erythrobacter sp. | reverse complement strand
ACATCAGCGCGATGCCTTCCTCGGTATCGAGGCCGTAGGTGGCAAGGAAGGCGTCGAGCCCGCTCGAATCGGCGGCGCGCGCCGTCTCGATCAGGCGGGCGGCGGTGGCGGCGGCCTGGTCATGGACCATATTGATCGCGCTGGCCTGCCCAAGCCGTTCGGCCAGGCAAGCGTCTTCGTTCTGACGGTAAGCGTCGCGCAATGCGGTTCGATCGAGAGCCATGATTCGCCCTTGCACCCGGTTTCATTCGCAATCAAGTCGAGGGGCAGTAGGCAGTGGGCAGTAGGCAGCAGGCAGTTGGTGCCGCCCTACTGCCCACTGCCTACTGCCTACTGCCTACCAACTGATTCCCCCAGGAATCGGTAACGGTATGCCTCGCCATCGGGGATCACCTGCCCGGCGCTGGTCTTGCGGAAGTGGGCGGGGAAGCACAGCAGTTCCTCTTCTGCCGCACGGCGCATCACGCGCTGGCGGGTCAGGCTGGCAGCGGCAGGATCGGCGTCGAAGGCGAAGGGCAGGTCGGGGCGGATCAGCTGCACCGGGTGGTGGATCACGTCGCCCCAGAAGATCGCCTCGCGGCTGTCGGCCTGGGCATGGATCGTGCAGCAGCCGGGCGAATGGCCGAAGGCGGGTTGCAGCCATACGCCATTGCCGATTTCGCGGTGCGCGACGTGGTCCTCGTCGACGATAATGCCTTGCCCGGCTTCCATCACCGGCACCACTGAATCGAGGAAGCTGGCCAGATGAACCGCCTCGCTCGGCGGTTCGGCCTTGAAGTATTCGAAGTCGCGCCGCCCGAACAGGTACTTCGCATTGGCGAAAGTCGGCACCCATTTGCCGCCTTCCAGCCGGGTGTTCCAGCCGACGTGGTCAAAGTGCAGGTGCGTGCACATGACGAGGTCCACATCCTCGGGCGTGAACCCGGCGCGCTTCAGGTTGCCGAGGTAATCGGTGTTCAACTGGTTGACCTCGGGCACCATGCGATCCTTGTGGTTGCCGTCGCAGGTGTCGATCAGGATCACCTGCCCATCGACCTCGATCACCCACGAATGGACGGCGAAGGTCATCCGCGATTGCTCGATGGTCGGGCCGATCTCGCCATCGCCGGGATCGTACCAGGCGGCAAGGCGCGCCAGGTCTGCCGGGGTGACGCCGGGCAGCTGCATCGCCATCGGCGTGGGCGATTCCATCTCGTGTACCTTGTGGACGCGCATCCGCCCCAGTTCGATCGGCTGCATCCTCGTCTCCCGTTTTGCAGGGCAGTCTAGGGCAGGCTAGGGAGCATGGCCATGAAGATCGTGTTCAGCCGCAAGGGGTTCGACAGTGCAGCAGGCGGCGGGCCGTCGCCGGTGCTCGACGGGCGGCCGGTGACCTTGCCGATCCCCGCCGGGCGCGGGCCGTCGGCTACCCGCTACGGCGCGCTGGGGCTGGGCGAACAGGTGGCCCTGGCCAGTCGCGGCCGACTGGGTGCGGATGATTTCGCGCACCACGATCCGATGTTCCTGCCCGATGGCAGAGCCATGCCCAATGCGATTCTGGGCCAGTGCGGCGCGGCGCAGACGCACCTTGAACGGCAGGGCGTGGGCGTGGGCGACGTGTTCGTGTTCTTCGGCCTGTTCCGCGAAGGCGCGGCAAAGCCGCACCACCGCCTGTTCGCGTGGTTGCGGGTGGCAGAGGTGCTGCACTTGCCGAGTGCGCCTGCCGACCGGGTGGCGGGCCTCGCCAAGCTGGGAATGCCGCACGCGCTGGGCCTGCACGCGGGCAACGATGTCGCCTGGCTGGGGCAGGGCGGCACGGCCCGGCGGGCGAGTGCCATGTTGCGCCTGACCGTCCCCGAAGGCCCGCCAAGCCTGTGGCAGGTGCCGGCCTGGCTGCACGCCACGGGGTTGAGCTATCACGACAAGCCGGGCCGCTGGCTGCCGGGGAACCGCTTGCAGAGCGTATCGCGCGGGCAGGAGTTCGTGGCGGACGTGGGGCAGCGCAAGGATGCGCTGGACTGGGTGGAACGGGTGATCGCGGAGATGGCGAACTAGCGACCCCCTCCGCTCGTCCTGAGCCTGTCGAAGGACGCTTACCAAAGTGGGCGCGTGGCCTTCGACAAGCTCAGGCTGAGCGGGTGTGGGGATTAGCTCTCAGGCGCGTTCAGCGCGTTGATCGCTGCGTGTACCCTGGCCTCCACCTCGGCGCGCGGCAGGCCCGGTTCGATCACTTCGCCAAAGTGCCAGGTGATCGTGCCCTTGCGCTTCAGCTTGCGGTGGTAGAGCGGCCCGCTGTTCATCGCCACCGGCACCACCGGCAAGCCGAACAGCTTGTAGAGCGCAGCAAAGCCCGATTGCAGCGGCGGCCTTTGCCCGTGCGGCACACGGGTGCCTTCGGGGAAGATCACGATCGGGCGCCCCGCCTCCAGCGCGGGCTTGGCCGCCTTCAGCAGCGAGCGCAGCGCCGTGGCCCCCTGGTCGCGCGCCACCGGGATCAGCCCGTAAGCCTTGCCCGCCGCGCCCCAGCCGGGAATCTCGAACAGTTCCTGCTTGGCCACGCCCGCCGGGTAATCGAAGGTGTGCGCCATGTTGATGGCTTCGAAGAAACTCTCGTGCTTGATCGCGTAGAGCGCGGGAAAATCCGGGCGGGTGCCGGTCTGTCGGATCTCCAGCCCCAGCAGCCGGGTGCAGCACCAGTTGTGCCAGTGCGACCAGGCATCGCACAGCGGGCGGACCCATTGCGGGCGGACATGGGCCGATAGCCCGGCCAGCGACACCAGCAGCGTGGAGCCGCCATAGAAGGCCGCGTAGAAAGCAAGGTTGCGCAGGTAGATCATCCCAGCAGCTGCAAGGTCCAGACCGCGATCAGCTTGTGATATTCCTTGAACAGGGTGCCGAAGCTGGGCTCCGAATGCACCGCGTCGCGCAGGATCGTGACATTGTCGGGCAACTGGTCTTCCAGCTCCAGCGCGGCGCGGCGCATGTGCCAGTCGGCCGTCACCAACCGCAGCGAGGTATAGTCGCGCTGCGCCAGCCATTGCGCGGTTTCGCGCGCGTTGCCGCGGGTGTCGAGCGCGGCGAAGCCCAGCGTCACGCAGCAATCCATGGTGGCTTGCGGCACGTCGAACTCGGCCTGGAACTCGCCCGGCTGCACCGTGGTGTCGACGCCGGTCACCAGCATCTGCCGTGCTGCGCCCTGCTTCAGCACTTCCAGCCCGCGCTGGATGCGCCCGCCGCTGCCGGTGGGGACCACCACGGCATCGGTCTCGCTGATCGGGGCCGGCTGCGGCAGCGCGACCGCGAACCAGACGAAGCCCAGCACCCACAGGATCAGCGGTGCAGCCACTATGCGGCGCAGCATCACAGCATCCTCCGCAAGGCGCCGATTACGGTCAGCCGCGCGGTGAGCATGGCCAGCACCACGCCCGCCACCGGCACCGCGCCGATGGCGATCCAGTCTGCCAGCCCCAGCGCGCCGCCTGCCACCAGCCCCGATCCCAGCGCGCCGAACTGCCGCCCCAGCACGAACACCGCGCCCACGCCCAGCGCCAGTCCGGCGGCGCCGCCCAGGGCCGCGTCCATCCCGATCGACCGCTGGAAGATGTTGGCGATCTGCCCGTCGCTGCCGCCCAGGTGGTGGATCACCTCGATGGTGTCGCGGTTGGACCCCAGCGCCGAACGCGCCGCCAGCCACACCGCCGCCACGCTGGTGGCTGCCAGCAGCACCACCAGCCCCACGGCGAGCACTTGCAGCGAGCGGATCGCTTCGAACACCGGCGCCAGCCAGCCCGCCTGCGCGTCGATACGGGCGCGCGGTACTTCGGCCACCAGCTCGCTGCGCAAGTCCTGCAACCGCCGCGCGGTAACCGGGCCGGACAGCCGCACGTCGATCAGCGCCGGGGTCGGCACTGCCTCGCTGCCTGCCGCGGCCTCGCCCAGCCAGGGTTCGAGCAGCGCCGCCAGTTCGGCATCGGGCACCCGCCGCACCGATACCACGTCCTCGCGCCCGGTGAGGAAGGTGAGGGCGCGGCTGGCTTGCCGTTCGCGCGCGGCAGGCGCGCCTTCGACGATCTGCACGGTAATGCCGCCCGCGATCTCGGCGCGGGCATTGCTTGCCACATTGCTCAGCGCCAGCCCGGCGGCGGCGGCCATCACCGTCAGCGCGATCATGATCGCGATCACCCAGGGCATCGGCCCGGCTATGCGCGCCTGCGGCAACATGCGGGCGCTTTCGCCGCCAAAGCGCGGCGCGTTACGGCGGATGATCCCCGGCCCTTTCATCCCTTCACCACCTCTCTGCGAGGCGGATAGCGCAGCGCGCCGGTGGGATCGGACAGGGTGCCCTTGTCGAGCCGCATGATCAGCGAATCGGGCACCTTGCGCAGCAGGTGCACGTCGTGGGTGGCCACCACCACCGTGGTGCCCAGACGGTTCAGTGCCTCGAACAGGCGCAGCAGCTTCACCGCCATGTCGGGGTCGACGTTGCCGGTGGGCTCGTCCGCCACCAGGATCTCGGGCCGGGCGATCACCGCGCGGGCGATGGCCACGCGCTGCTGTTCCCCGCCCGACAAGGTGGCCGGGCGCGCGTCGATCCGGTGTTCCAGCCCCACCCATTCGAGCATGTCGGACACCGGCTTCTGCAATTCGCTTTCGCTCATGCCGGTGATGCGCAGCGGCAAGGCGACATTGTCGAAAGCGGTCAGGTGCGGGATCAGCCGGAAGTCCTGGAACACCGTGCCGATGCGGCGGCGGAAATCGGGCAGGGCATTGCGCGGCTGGGTGATCAGGTCCTGCCCGAACATGCGGATCGCCCCGCGCGTGGGGCGCTGGGCGAGGTAGAGCAGCTTGAGCATACTAGTCTTGCCCGCGCCGCTGGCGCCGGTGAGGAAATAGAAGCTGCCGGGGTAGAGCGTGAAGGAAATGTCGCTCAGCACCTCGCGATCGGTGCCGTAGCGCAGCCCGACGTTGTCGAACTGGACAATTGAATCCGCGCCCGCGCTCATGGCAGGTGCCTAGTGCGTCGAAACGGCAACGGGAAGGGGCTGGCGGGCATTCGCTTGGCATATAAGCTGCCCGGCTTGTGGAAAAAAGGCGGAACCGTGCGCTTCCTGCGCCTGCGATAGCTTGTTGCTTGGGAAAGGCGCGCGTAGGATTCGGGTCAGCCAGATGATCATCCAGTGCCCCGCCTGCTCGACGCGCTATGTCGTGCCAGATACCGCCGTCGGCGTGGATGGACGAACGGTGCGCTGCGCCAAGTGCCGCCATTCGTGGTTCCAGGAAGGCCCGCAGGTGGAAGTGCCGCCTGCTGCGGCCCCGGCCCCGGTCCCGCCGCCCAGGCCGACACCGGCGCCTGCGCCTGCTCCGGCTCCTGCTCCTGCTCCGACACCAATCGAGGAAGCCGAGCCCGAACATGTCGAGCCGCCGCTGCGCCGGCCCGATCCGGTGGCCGAGGAGGAGGTGGCTCCGCCCCCGGTGATCGAGGCGCACGCCTATGGCGAGGAGGAGCACTCGCACTTCGATGCCGAGCCGCCCTTCCGCCCGCGCCGCAACCCGCTGAAGATGTGGACCTGGGCCGCCGCGATCTTTGCCCTGATCGCGGCCGGCACGATCGTGGCGGTCAGCTATTTCGGCTTGCCTGACTGGGTGCCGGTGGAACGCCCCACCTTCGGCGTGGGCGATCCCGACCTGCAACTCGACTTCCCCGAGGAAGACCAGGAACTGCGCCGCCTGCCCAACGGCACCGAATATTTCGGCGCCAGCGGGCGGATCACCAATATCGGTACCGAAACGCGCGAGATTCCCACCATCCTGATCGTGCTGCGCGACAGCCGCAATGCGGTGGTCTTCACGCACGCGGTTGAACCGCCGCAACGCACGCTGGCACCGGGCGAGACGGTGCCGATCAGCGAAGGCGTCACCGACGTGCCGCGCCGCGCCCGCACCGCCGAATTCGGCTGGCAGCCGAGCTAGGCGAGAGGCCGCAACTCACCGCTTGCAGCGCCCATGCCTTCTTGCTAGGGGCGCGCTCCTACCGAGACGGGCCACGCGCCCCTCGTCTGTTCGATGTGCGGTCGTGGCGGAACTGG
>JAGREI010000279.1 GCA_020446625.1 Erythrobacter sp. | reverse complement strand
TGGTCGGGATCGTCGAATTCGATGATATGTCCACCGATATGGTGCGACGTGCCGGTGAAGGGCGATCGAAGCGTGGTGTCCATGTATTCGCGCAGCGCCAGCCGCCCGCTTGCCCCCTTGCCCACGCGTACGTCGGCAGGGAACAGGCTGACCATAGCATCCATGTCGCGCATGTCGAGCGCGAGGGCATATTTGGCTGGCAGCTGGCGGATCTGGTCGAGCGATTCCAGCCGGTCGATCCGTGCCTCCAGCGTCATCAGAATTCAGCTGCCAGGGTGATCGAAAGCCGCCGCGGGTCGTTGTAATAGGCTTCCACGAAGCCGAAGGCGGCGCGCCCGTCGTAACCTGCCACCGGCACCCGTTCGTCGAACAGGTTGTCTGCCGCAAGCCGCACCGAGAAGCCGCTGTCGGCCAGCGCGAAGGTGGCGCTGGCGTTGATGATGGCGTGGTTGGGTGCCTTGAGCAGTTCGGTGTTCTCGACGTCGATATAGGCGGCGCTGCGATAATTCCCGTCGATGCGGAAGGTGGCGTCGACGGCGTCGCTCAACTGCGTGTCATAGACGAGGCTGAGGTTGCCGGTGAAGTCCGGCGCCTGCTTCGGCGTGCGGCCCGAAACGTCAGTCGGCACGCCGCCGATCACCGAGACATATTGCAGGTATTCCGCATCGAGCAGGCCCATCGAGCTTTCGATGCGGAATTCGGGCGTCACCCGCGCGGCGAGTTCCACTTCCAGGCCCTGGATGCGCGATCTGCCGGCGTTTTCCGTACGCACCACCAGCAGGCTGGTGGCATCGCTGATGGTGGTGATCAGCAGTTGCTGGTTGCGGTATTCGTTGCGGAAGGCGGCAAGGTTCAGCGTCACGCCATTGGCGGGCTGGGTCTTCACGCCTGCTTCCCATGCGGTCAGCCGTTCCGGATCGTAGCCGCCGACTTCTTCCAATGAGGTGGGGCGGCCGTTGAAGCCACCGCTGCGGAAGCCCCGGCTCCACGAAGCATAGGCCATGGCGTCGGGACTGAGATCGTAGCTGACCGAGGCGCGCGGCGAGAAGTTGTCCCAGCTGTCCTCCAGTTCGTACGACGGGGTGCCGAACAGCAGCGGCATCTGCGCTTCGGTGCGCAGCGCGCTCTGGAAGAACCGCTTGCGTTCGTGCGTGTAGCGCGCGCCGAGTTCCAACGTCAGCGCATCGGTCAGGTCGAAGGTGACATTGCCGAAGGCGGCATAGTTGGTGGTCACCTGGCGGTTGTAGAAGTCGATGTTGAAATCGAGGAACGGCGCCAGCGCCGCCAGCGCCACAAGGTCGGGATCGGCATTGTCGCCGAGGCTGGCCTGGTAGGCACCCAGGTCCGTGAGCGCCTGGAACAGGCCCGGTGCCACCACCAGATGCGTCGCGTCAATGCTGCGTTCGCGGAAGAAGTAGCCGCCCAGCAGCAGGTTGCCGCGCCCGTCGGCAAAGGGGGTGGTGTACTGGAGTTCCTGCGACCACTGCCGCGCGCGTTCGTCGTGGATGTCACCGGCAAAGTTGACGGTGGAGGAGGCATCGCCGTCGCGGCCGAAGATCATGTGCAGCCAGCGATAGCCGGTGATCGACTTCAGCGCGCCTTCGCCAAGGTCGAAGCTGGCGGTCAGCGTGCCGTTCAGCGCGTCGCCGTCGTCACGGTTGAGGAAGGGGGTCGAATCGGTTTCGTTGATGTTGTCGGGCACGGTGCAGCAAGGCGCGATGAAGCCCGATTGCAGCATCGAGAAGAAGGTCGGCTCGAAGGCGATCATCGAGTGGGCGGCACTGTTCTGGCGCCGGTGCAGCCCGTCCACCGACAGGGTGAGGTCGAAGCCTTCGCCGCGATGATCCAGCGTGGCCCGCCCGGCGATCACGTTGCGGTTGCCCAGGTTGTCGCCCGAAGGGATGTGCTGCCAGCCTTCCCCGAACTCGCCCAGCGCGCTGAGGCCGAGCGAGGTATTGTCCGACAACGGCAGCGACACCAGCCCGCGCGCGCGCACGGTGTTGTAGCTGCCATAGCGCAGGTCGAACTGCCCGCCGAACTGGTCGTCGGGCCGCTGGGTGACGATGTTGATCGCGCCGCCGATGGTGTTCTTGCCGAACAGCGATCCCTGCGGCCCGCGCAGCACCTCGATCCGGTCCAGCCCCAGCAACTCGGTCATCGCGCCGAAGGTGCGCGCGACGTAGACGCCATCGATGTAGAGGCCCACGGCAGGGTCCGAGGTGATGATGAAATCGTTCTCGCCCACGCCGCGGATGAACGGCGCGATGGCGCCGCTGTTGCCGCCCTGGCCGGGGGTAAAGCTGATGTTGGGGGTGGCCTGCTGCACGTCGGTGACCGAATCCCAGCCACGCCCGTCGATCTCTGCCGAGGATACCGCGGAAACGGAAATCGGCACGTCCTGCAAGCGTTCCTCGCGCTTGCGGGCGGTGACGAAGATCGTCCCTGCATCCTCGGTGGCATTTTCACCGTCCGCATTCTGGGCGAAGGCCGGGGCGGCGCCGAGGCAGGCGATGGCCGCCCCCGAAAGCATGGCCAGCCGCACGCGATTGCTCTTCAGGTTCTGCATTTCCAACTCCCTCTCCACTTGACGCCTATTCTTGACCGAAGGCGTTCGTGTCCTCTCCCATGGCGATGACCCTGGTGTTGCCAGCGTCATCGACGCTTTCGATCACCACCGATTTCTTGCGTGATGCGGTTTGCGCGATCCACCAGCGGCCATCGCGGCGTTCGTAGACATCGTCGTATTCGACGCCGAACTGCGTCAGCGTGCGATGCGTCAGGTTGACGTTGTGGAAGGTCAGCGCCCACTGGCCGCGCGCACGATCCGGGCCGTCGAAGGTAATCACGCCATTGGCCGCGTGGTGGATATCGTACACGCCCGGCACGCAGCCGAACTGGCGATAGATCGCCACGAAATCATCGCGGTTGTCGAACGGCGGGAAGCCTTCGAAGTTGACCCTGGCATCGGGCAGCAGGGTATCGCGCACCGTCTCGGGATCCTTGCTGTCGCAGGCCCGCAGATAGCGCGCCTTCAGGTCGCGGATGGCGCGATCGTCCTCAAGCCTTTGCAGCCTTTCTTCGAGACTCATCACCTTCTCCCTTTGCGTAAAGCTTGGATCGTATTACTACGCAAATCAAGAGAAGATGGAGAGAGTGATGTTGTTTCAAGGCAAGAAGGTGCTGATTACGGGCGCGGCTTCGGGAATCGGGCGGGCCACCGCGATCCGCTTCGCGCAGGAAGGCGCGGCGATCACCATCGGTGACGTGAACGAAGCGGGCCTGACGGAAACGGCGGCCATGATGGCGGTTGCGCCCAGGGTCCAGGTGTTCGATGCCATGGACTATGCATCCTGCCGCCAGCTGGTCGAAGTGGCGGCCGAAGACGGACTGGACGTGGTCTGCAACATTTCGGGCATCCTGAAGTGGGGGCCGTCGCAGGAT
The DNA here is from genome assembly GCA_020446625.1 of Erythrobacter sp. GTDB lineage: Bacteria > Pseudomonadota > Alphaproteobacteria > Sphingomonadales > Sphingomonadaceae > Alteraurantiacibacter. Next base: position 14,566 of record JAGREI010000279.1, on the reverse strand, counting down.
TTCCCGATGGAGGACTTCGACCGGATCATGCGGGTGAACACGAGCAGCGTCTTCGCCATCTGCCAGGCGGCCTTGCCGCACCTCGTCAAGTCCAAGGGCAACATCGTCAACACCGCCTCGACCGCTGCCTTGCAGGGTATCGCCTATACCGTCGCCTATGCCGCGTCGAAGCACGCCGTCGCTGCGATCACCAAGAGCCTGGCGGTGGAGTTCGGCGCCAGCGGGGTGCGGATCAACGCGATCTGCCCCGGCCACGTCGAAACCCCGATGACCAAGACCCCGGTGCCCGAAGGCAACGTCAACTGGGAACTGGTGATGCGCAATGCGCCCAAGCTGCTGGATGGCGGCTGCGAGCCGGAGGATATCGCGGAACTGTTCGCCTATCTCGCCAGCGACCGGGCGCGCAAGATCACCGGATCGCTGTTCACGATCGACGGCGGCCAGCTGGCCGGGTGATCCAGCGATAGAGGAGTTGCCGGCACATGCCTGGCTTGCATGACCCGATCAGCGTCGGCACCATCGAAGCGGCGAACCGCATCTTCATGGCGCCGCTGACGCGCGCGCGGGCGACGCGCGAGCATGTGCCGACGCCGGTGATGGCAGACTATTATTCCCAGCGCGCCAGTGCGGGGCTGATCATCTCGGAAGCGACGGGGATCAGCCGACAGGGGCTTGGCTGGCCATACGCGCCGGGCATCTGGTCGCGCGAGCAGGTGCTGGCCTGGCAGCCGGTGACTCAGGCAGTCCACGCCGCCGGTGGCCGGATCGTTGCGCAATTGTGGCACATGGGGCGCGTCGTTCACCCGGATTTCCTGGGCGGCGAAGCGCCGGTTTCCGCCTCTGCCACCACCGCGCCTGACCATGCCCATACCTATGCCGGGCGGCAGGCCTATGCTCCGGCAAGGGCGCTGACACTGGCCGAGATCGACGCCCTGCGCGGCGACTATGTTGCCGCTGCCGCGAACGCCATCGAGGCGGGTTTTGATGGCGTGCAGATCCACGCCGCGAACGGCTATCTGATCGACCAGTTCCTGCGCGACGGATCGAACCATCGGCAAGACCAGTACGGCGGCCCGATCGCAAATCGTATCCGCCTGCTTGTCGAAGTGGTGGGCGACGTTGCCGCGCGGGTGGGGGCGGGCCGGGTTTCGGTCCGGCTGTCTCCCAACGAAGCCAAGCAGGGGGTGGCGGACAGCGATCCTGAACCGCTGTTCGTCGCTGCCGCAGCGGCGCTTTCGGAACTGGGCATAGGCTTCCTGGAAGTCCGCGAGCCGGGGCCGGAAGGCACGTTCGGCAAGCCCGACTGGCCGCCCATCGCGCCCGCCATGCGCACAGCTTTTGACGGGCCGTTCGTGCTCAATTCCGACTATACCGCGGCCTCCGCGCAGGCGGCTCTCGACGCCGGAGAGGCCGACGCGATATCCTTCGGTCGTCCTTTCATTGCCAATCCTGATCTTCCGGCGCGGATCGCAGGCGGGATTGCCTTTGCTTCTGACGACCGGGCGACATGGTACAGCCAGGGGATAGAGGGCTATCTCGACTATCCTGCGGCGGGCGCGGCGGCGTGACCGGGCGGGGCGCGCCTTCGCGGTGGGTCAGCGCCTGCCGACCAGCAATGCCCGCGCCGCCGCGTCCCCGTCGAGCAAGGCATTCTCGCGGTGCGTGACGCGCCACGTCCCGTCGGCCTTGGCCAGGGTCCAGCGGTTGGCGGACACGCGGTAGGCTTCGAATCCATCGCCCGCATGGCGGAACACCACGCTGTGACCGCAGGCCGTTGCCGTGTCGCCGTTCAGCGCGATGGTGACGGGGCCAAGCAGATGGGCGCAGCCGTCGGCCATCAGGCCGCGATGGCTCTCGCTGGTGATGAACCCGGCAAGGGCATCGCGCCCCGAGGCCGTGCCGAAGCCGTGCACTTCGTAGCTGCCGTCCTCGCGCCACAGGCTGGCCACGCCTTCGGCATCGCCGCTGTCGGCCAGCGGGCCGTAGCTGGCGATCAGCTCGCGGATCGCCTCGCGGTCCTCGATCCCGGTCAGGCGCCTTTCGAGCGTTTGCAGATCGACTGTCATCCCCATTCGTGCCTCGCCTTGGAAAATCTTTCAGGAGCCTAACATGCGCATCATCGACGTCGACAGCCATTTCAACGAGCCGCACGACTGGTTCGAGAAAGCCAACCCGGCGCTGGCCGCGAAGCTGCCGCGCATGAGCGTGGAGGAAACGCTGCTGGATGTAGTGGTGGGCGACCTGTTCTCCTCGGTCCCGCCGCAGTTGCGGCCCGATCCGCGGAGCCTGCTGCCCGCACAGGTGATCCAGGCCTATGACGATTTCCTTGCCGGGGGCGATCCGCCGCAGGTGGCGGTGGATGCGGGCGCCTTCAGTCCAGAGGCATGGCAGCCCGAACCGCGCCTGGCCTGGCTGGATAAGCGCGGCATCGACGTGCAGATCCTGCTGCCGTCGAACGGCTACCACCCCTATCGCCACGCCATGCGCAAGGACCCGTCGCTGGCACTGGCCACGCTCGACACTTACAACCACTGGGCGCTCGAACAGATGCACGGTTACACCGACCGGCTGATCCCGGCGGTGGTGGTGGACCTGATGGACGTCGAATGGTCGATTGCGCAGGTCGTCGCCGGGCGCGAGAAGGGCAGTCGCGCGGTCTTCGTCAAGGCCGATCCGCACGATGGCAAGGCCCTGAACCATCCCGATTTCGAGCCGTTCTGGGCAACCTGCGAGGACCTGGGCGTGGCTATCCTGTTCCACGTCGGCGGCGGGCGCGCGGCCATGCATCCGGGCTGGGCGAACAACGGCGGCGACCTTGCATCCTTCTACCGCGTCGCCTCGCTGTCGCGGCGGCTGGTGCCGCAGCTGGCATTGGCGGCGATGATTTTCGGCGGGGTGCTGGAACGCTATCCCCGGCTGGCGGTGATCGTGCAGGAACTGGGCATCGACTGGCTGCCCGATTTCCTGATGGCGGCGGACAACGAGGCGGACAACAGCCGCCCCAAGATGCTCAGTTTCGCGCCGTACAACTTCCCGCTCAAGCCCAGCGAATACATGCAGCGGCAGGTCTGCGTTTCGGTGGTGCACCAGCAGGATATGCTGCGCCCGACGATCGAGAAGGTCCCCGAAGGGCTGATCGTGTTCTCCTCCGATTTCCCGCATATCGAGGGGCACCAGGAAGCGCACACGATCTACGGCCAGCAGTTGGAGGGCCTGTCGCAGGGCCTGAAGGAGAGCTTCTTCGGCAAGCGCGCCGCGCAGTTGCTGGACATCTAGAGGAGGGCCTGAGAGTGGCTGAAGAGGGTGAAGTGAGGCTGGAGAGCACCTGGCGCGAATTCTGCGAGGTACTGGCGCAGGCAGGTGAGGTATTGCTGCGGCCCGATGCGCCCGCCACGCCGCTCGACCAGGCCGAAGGGCTGCGTTACCTCAGCCGCCTGGCGCGCACCGCGCTCAACATGCTGGTCGACAGCTCCGATCCCGATTTTCCCCGGCTGTTCCTGCTCACCGACGACACAATCAAGATCGGCGCCGACAATCCTGACAACCTTTACCAGCAGGCGGTGATCGCGGGCGACCGGACCTATCGCATCAGCGGCAAGGTCAACACCGTTCCCTATCTCAGCTTTGGCTCCAAGGCGAACCGCTATGCCATCGACGGGACCATGGCATCGACCGGCGAGATCGAACTGGAGCAGATGGAGGTGGCGGCAGACGGCAGCTTCGAGATCGTCGCCAGCAAGGCGCCGCAACCGGGCAACTGGCTGCCGCTGGCCGACGACAGCACTTTCCTGATCGTGCGGCAGACCTTCGAGGACAAGGCGAGCCAGCAGCCCGCCGAAGTGCGGATCGAGCGGATCAGCCAGGGTCCGGCGGTTCCCGCGCTGCTGACTCCCGAGACGATCCGCGCCCAGCTGCTGGGCGCGGCGGCCTGGGCGCGTGGCACGGCGAACACCTTTGCCACCTGGAGCGAGTGGTTCAAGCCCACGCCGAACCAGATCTACCTTGGCGACCAGGCCGTTTTCCAGCGCGCGGGCGGCGATCCCAAGATCTGGTACGGCCATGCCTATTTCGACCTGCAACCGGGTGAAGCCTGGGTGCTGGAAGTGATGCCGCCCAAGTGCCGCATGTGGAACTTCCAGCTCGACAACTACTGGATGGAATCACTCGACCATGTCCACCAGCAGGTATGGGTCAACTCGCACCAGGCGAAATACGAGGACGATGGCCGCATCGTGGTGGTCTGCGCCGATGAAGACCCCGGCTTCGGCAACTGGGTGGACCTGGCGGGCCACCGCCGTGGCACCGCCTTGTGGCGCTGGTTCGAGGCGGAGGACTTCCCCGTCCCCCAGTGCCGGGTGGTCAGGCTCTAGCGCGCACCGCGCAGGCGCCGGAAGGCACCTGCGATCGGCTGCACCAGCGCCTGCCACAGCGATCGGCCCGCCAGTTCCCCGTCAGGCAGGCCGGTGGCCGCGAACTGGCCCGGCTGCGGCTTGCGGTATGTGCCGAACAGCATGTCCATGAAGGGGAAGACGTCGGCAAAGTTATGGTCGAAGTCCTGCGGGTCGACCGAATGGTGGATGCGGTGAAGCTGCGGCGTCATCACGATCCGGTCCAGCCATGGCACCTCCACGCGGATGGCCGAATGGTAGAACAGCGACAGGAACATCAGGAACAGGCCCGAAAAGATCGCCGCCTGCCCCGCCTCGATCGCGCTGAGATCGAACACCAGACCCACCGTGAACACCGAGAAGAAGGCGCGCCAGGCGTTTTGCAGGAAGTGGTCGCGGGCGAAGGTGGAACAGTTCATCCGCGTGTCCGAATGGTGCAGCTTGTGGAATTCCCACAGCACGCCGATGCGGTGTTCCAGCCGGTGGGACCAGTAGAACCACAATTCGTGCACCAGCAGCGGCAGGAAAGTCAGCGCGGCGACCCTGGCGACCATGCCCGGCAGTCCCGCCGTGGCCATGGCATCGAAGGGAATGGCAATGGGGTGCCAGGGCAGCAGCGACCGCACCGCTTCGCTGGCCATGCCCGCCAGGATGCCGGCGGGCAGCGTCAGGTAGATCGCAAAGGCCGACAGCACGATGTTGAAGGCATAGTCGCGCCATTGCGGCCGCTCGCGCGCGGGGCGCAGCTGTTCGGCCAGGATATAGGGCAGCATGACGATCGGCGGCACGAAGAATGCCGGAATCGCCCCCGCTGCCGCCGCAGCCAGATCCTGCATGAAGCCCATCCGCCGTCCCTCCTGAAGGGGAAGCTAGACGGACAGCGGGCCGCTTTCAACAAAAAGAACGCTAGCGTTCGATTGTATTTCCAGGCCAGGGGCTAGAATTCGACCACCGACAGGATGTGGCTGTCGTGGCCGGGGAAGACATAGTCGAATTCGAAGTGCATCCGGTCACCCAGCTGGCCCGATCTGACGATATCCGTTTCCACGAACACCTGCACGCCGTTGCGGCCATAGGCATAGCGGTGGCAGTCCCCGAACACCGGCGAGGCATCGAGCCGCGCATCGACTTCGGCATCGCCCTTGCGCGCGCGGTTCATGCCGATGTGCAGCCGTCCGGCGAATTCCGGATCGCTGTCCGCCAGCGCGCGCAGGCGCAGCACCATGTCTTCCAGATCGTCGAGCGAGGGGACGAGGAAGCCGAAGTGGAAGCTCGCCTCGGGATCGGATTGCAGCATGGCGTTGTATCCCGCCACCGCCTCGTGTTCGTCGGCGGTGCCGATCTTCAGCGCGGCCTTGATCGCCTCGATCAGCTTGACCTGCGGTTCGGGCAGGGCGGACAGGTAGACGATGCCATCGCCACGCGCGAAATGGCCGTCACCCACCACGAAGCGGTAGAAGTTGCCACCCGGCAGCGGCAGCATCTGCGTTTCCACCAGCCCGAACTCGCGCAGCAGCCGCGCGGCCAGCGGGCCGTCCTCGGCCTTGCCGTAGTGCAGGGCAAGGTGCCCCATGCTGTGCGCTTGCGTAGTCGAGGCCATATCCATCCTGCTGCTCCCGTCGATTGTCCCGGCCTTGTGCCGGTGTCGAATCACGGGGATACATATGGCCCGGCAAGGGTTGTAAGTAAACACTCACAATTGCTATGATGGGGGCCGTGGCCGCGCGTGGCGTGCGCGATCGAAGGAGAGGCAAGGTGGCAGACGACCTGCTGGCGGAACTGGCGCTGCGGCGGCTGGTGGAACGGTATTGCCGGGGCATCGACCGGCGCGATTTCGCGCTTGTCCGCTCGCTGTACCACGACGATGCCGTGGACGATCACGGCAGCATGTTCCGGGGAGGCCCCGATGCCTTCGTCGCCTGGCTGCCGCAGGCGATGGCGCCGTGGGAACTGACCATCCACACGCTGGGCAACAGCGTGTTCGCGGTGGCGGGCGACCTGGCCGAAGGCGAACACCAGGTGCGCGCCTGGCACCGCACGCCGGGGCCGGATCGCGGGGAATACATCGTCCATGGCCGCTATCTCGACCGTTACGCGCGCCGCGCAGGCGAGTGGAAGTTCCTGCACCGTTCGCTGGTGTTCGACCATGGTGAACTGCGCGCGGTCGACGAGGCGGCGATGGCGCAACTGGGCGCCGATGCCGTGCACGGGCGCGCTGACCGAGACGATCCATCGTGGACCTTGCCGCTGCTGGCGGCGCTCGGAAGCCAGGGATCGCAGCGATGAGGAGCCTCTGCACGCTGGTCCACAAGCCCGGCTTCGGACGCGCGGCGTTCCAGCACTATTACGAGCAGCATCACGCCCCGCTGGCCTGCACCCTGTTCCCTTTCGCAGCCTACCGCCGCAACCATGTGCTCGAAGGGCCGGACCTTGGCTTCGACACGATCTCGGAGTTCGAGGCGGCGGACCTGGCAGTGATCGGACAAGTGCTGGCAGGCGAGGCGGGGCCGATCATCGCGGCGGACGAGGCCAGGTTCCTCGACGCTGCGCGCAACCGTCCCGCAGGGGCGCAGCAGCATGTGCTGTCGGCGGGTGACAGGGCCGATGCCGCAGGCTTGCGAACGGCCGTGCTGGTGCAGGGCGAAGGCGCGGCTGCCGCTGCCCTGGCCTGCGCGCGCGACCTTGCCCAAGGCCATGCGGGGGTTTCGGTGGACCTGCTGACCGCGTGGAGCGAACCGGCATTTCCCGCCCAGGCGGTGATCTGGCTTGAGGGCCGCGCGGATATCCCCGCACTGACAGGCGGACTGACCGGCACCACACTGATCCTGCGCCATTGCGCCACACCGGACTCCGAATTGGTCGCCAGCCAGTGCCGCTAGTGCAAACGATCCCCTGCGCCGTGGCGCACCTGCCGCAATCGCTTTAGGCTGGACCCGCCATGCGCAGACTTTCGCTCGATCACATCACCGCCGTCGACACCACGCCGATCCAGCTGGCCAAGGCCGCCCGCGCGGCAGGCTGCGATGGCCTGTGCCTGTTCATGGAGCCGATGGAGGTGCTGCCGCTGATGCCGCCCTTCGACATCTACGGCGATCGCGCCCAGCGCCGGGCCTTCGGGCAGGTGCTGGCCGACCTGGGGGTGACACTGGACCTGGGCTATCCCTTCACCCTTGCAGGGCGCACCGATGTGGCCGCATTTGCCCCCGCGATGGAATGCGCTGCCGAGCTGGGCGCCGGGCTGCTCAATGCGCTGGTCTACGATCGCGATCCGGCGCGGCGGGAGGACAAGTTTGCGCAGTTCTGCGACCTTGCGCGGGACCATGGCCTTGGCGTCGCGGTGGAGTTCTACCCCGTCTCGCAGGTGCGCTCGCTGGCCGAGGGGCTGGAGCTGGTCGGCCAGCTGGGGTGGCCGGGCGAAGTCGGCGTGAACGTGGACCTGCTGCACCTGATGCGATCGGGCGGCAGCATCGCCGAACTGGCCGCCGCGCCGCCGGAATACGTCCTCTACGCGCAGGTCTGCGACGGGCCTGCCACCATGGATGCAGACAAGCTGGATTTCGAGGCGTCGTCCGACCGGCTGCTGCCCGGCGATGGCGTGTTCGATGTGGCGGGCTTCGTCGCCGCCTTGCCGCCCACCTGCCCGGTCAGCGTGGAAGTGCCGCGCAATGCGCTGGTGGGGCCGGATTGCCCGCCCGAACAACGCGCCTGCGAGGCCGTGCAAGCCACGCGGCGCGTGCTGGGCGAGGTCTAGCCCGCCTGCCAGACCAGCGGCAGCGAGCGGAAGCCCATCACCGGCCCGCCGAAGGCATTGCCGCGCGGCAGGCTGTCGGCCAGCGTGAATTCCGGAATCCGCCGCAGCCAGTAGTCGAGCGCCACCAGCAGTTCGCGCTTGGCCAGGTGCGAACCGATGCAGCGGTGCGGGCCGACGCCGAAGGTGACGTGGCGGTTCACCAGCCGTTCGAGGTCGATCGTCTCGGGGTTCTCGAACACCGCCGGATCGCGGTTGGCGATGGTGTTGGGCATGATCACCCGGTCGTTGCGCTTCAGCTGCACGCCCTTGTAGGCGAAATCGTCGACCACGCGGCGGAACAGGTTCGATACCGCGTTGATCCGCAGCAGTTCCTCCACCGCCAGCAGCAGGGCATCGGGATCGTCCAGCTTGGCCCGCAGCGTGGCCCGCGCCTCGGCATTGGTGGCGAGGTAGCGCCAGACATAGGCCATGGTGTTGGTGACCGTGTCGAGCCCGGCGATGAACAGCAGGAAGGCGCAGTCGAGCTTGTCCTGGTAAGGCAGCAGTTCACCCTGCTCGTCGCGCGCCTGCACGATCAGCGTGGCGATATCGTCCTTCGGGTTGGCCTGCTTTTCCTCGAACAGGGCGTTGAGAATGCCGTAGATCTGCGTCGCATTGGCATTGCGCTCCGCCTCGTCGGTGCTGCGGAAGAACACGTCCGAAATCTTGAGGAATTCGGGCAGGCGTTCCTCGGGCAGGCCCATCAGGTGGAGGAAGGTGCCGGTCGGCAGCTGGGCGGCGAAGTCCGCGATGAAATCACAGTGGCCCTTGTCCGCAAAGGCATCGATCAGGCGCACCGCCCGCTGGGTGAGTTCGTCGTGCATGGCGCGTACGGCGATGGGGGTGAACAGCGGGGCGAGCAGGCTGCGGAACACCTTGTGCTGCGGCGGATCGACGCCTTGCGGCTGCATCACCGGAAACGGCTCGATCGGCGGCACCACGGCATAGTGGGTGGAGAAGTGTTCCCAGTCGCGATAGGCGGTGATGATGTCGTCGTAGTCCATGAACACCCAGTGGCCGCCGTTGCGCGGGGTGTAGAAGATTTCCGGCACCCCCCGGCGCACCAGATCGCGCCAGATTTCAGCTGGATCGTCCATGTCCGCAGGCACGGCGAACATGTCGAAATCGACGATCAGCTCGGGCGGGACGTGGGTCGGCGGGCCGGGCAGGTAGGTCATGGCAGGATCCTCTCGGCAGGAACGGATGGCCTGCCTTGTTGTCTGCGCATGGGTATGGCCGCTGGCCGCTGGCGGGCAATTGCCGCCCTGGAACCCAGCGCGCCAAACTTTGCCTTTGGTGACGCAAGGCCCCAGGCCGGGCCGGCCAGACCGCCACTGACCGGGGCAGAACGCCTCTCACTGCTCTTTAACGCCCTCCAATCATGCCTTGCCGGGGTTGATCGCACTTGGCGAAGACCTTAACCCGGATGCACGCCGTGCGCTTCGCGCGCGCTCATTTCCGGGAACATTCGATTGGCCGCCGCAGCACCACCCAAGCCCGCCAAGCGTTCGCCCGGCCGCCCGCGCGACAAGAGCCGCGAGAAGGCGATCCTGCAACAGACGCTGGCGATCCTGGGCGAGGTCGGCTTCGTCGGGCTGACGGTGGATGCTGTCGCCGCGCGGGCCAAGGCGAGCAAGGCGACGATCTACCGCCGCTGGTCGACCAAGGAGGAACTGGCGATCGCCGCCTTCGACCTGCTGCCCGAACTGGAGCTGGACGAGACCGGCAACCTGGAAGACGATATCGTCGGCTATATCGCGCAGTACGGCGGCGTGCTGCGCACCACCCCGCTGCGCAGCGTGCTTCCTTCGCTGGTGGCCGAGGCCATGCACAACCGCGACCTGTCGGACAAGCTGCACCAGACCGTGGCGCGTCGCCGCCGCCCCGGCGTGCGGCTGATCGAACATGCAGTCGAACGCGGCGAGCTGCCCGCCGGAACCGACGCCGAACAGGCGCACGAGCTGTTCATCGGGCCGATGCTAAACCGTTCGTTCTTCGATCACGAACGATTTTCGATCGACGATTTCCGCACCATGGCGCGGGTGGTGATCGCCGGCCTGCGGGCAATCAAGCCTTCCACCGGGGCCGGATAACCATCCGCACGAAGCCGTTGAGGTGTTCGCCAAAGGCGCGTTCGCATTCCTCCTCGACCACCTGGTAATCGTCGATGGCCTTGCAGATCGTCTCCAGCATGATCCGGCCCGCCGCCTGCGCCAGGATCGCCCCCAGGCAGAAATGCGCGCCCACGCCGAAGCTCATGTCGCCCTTGTTCTCGCGCGCCAAGTCGTAGCGGTCGGGATCGGCAAAGCGGTTCTCGTCGCGGTTGGCCGAGGCGTAGATGAACAGCAGGTTGTCGCCCTTGCTGATCTGCGATCCGCCCAGTTCGAAATCCATGGCCGCGCGGCGGGCGAGCATGTTGGTGGGCTGGTCAAAGCGGCAGGTTTCGCGAAAGGCGGCGGGCAGCAGCGCCGGATCGGCCAGCACCTGCGCCTTCTGCTCGGGATTGGCGGCGAGGTAGTAGAGCGTGCCTGCCACCGCCATGGGCGTGGTTTCCGATCCCACCACCAGCAGGCTGAACAGGTAATAGAGCAAGTCCTCGTCGGAAAGCCGCACACCGTCCACTTCGGCATCGCGCAGCAGGCGCCCGTGCGGACCGCCCGCTGCGGGATCGGCGCGCATCCGGGCGACGTGCTGGTGCAGGATACCGCCCAGTTCGGCGGCGGCTTGCTTGCTGTCGTCCGACGATGCGCCCACCTGGTCCGGTACGCGGTTGAGGATCATGCGGTCGATCAGCGCCCGCGCCTGCACCGCCTGTTCATGGTCCAGCCCAAGGTTATGCCCGGCGTTGAGGCACATCACCTTGTTGGCGAAATCGTGGTACACATCGAAGCTGTCGCAACCGCGCAGCGCGGCGAATTCGTCCTCGATCAGGCGGGTGATCCGCGGCAGTTCCTGCGCCACCGAGGCGGCGGAGTAGAACGGTTCCAGCAGCCCGCGCCACTTGCGGTTTTCCGGCGCGTTCATGGTCATGAAGGTGTGCGGGCTGGGTTCGCCCAGCATCAGTTGCGACGGCGTCTGCCCGGCGGTGAAATCGAGCCATTCGTTGTGCAGGCTGGCCGTGCGCAGGTGATCGTAGCGGGTCAGCGCCCAGGCGCGGCGACTGGCCACGAAATGCGGGCACCCTTCGGCACGCAGTTCCTTGTAGATGGGGTGCGGGTCACTCATCGCCGCGTTCGAATAGGGATCGTAGTCGATGCTCAAGAGGCCTCTCCGGCTGGTTGTTCGGTTTCGATGATTTGCCACGCGGGCCAGGGCAGGCCCGGCGCGATCTCGCGCACGACGGCGGCAAGGGGCATCCCGATGCGCAGCTGTGCGGGCTGCACCCGGTTGATGGGGTCGTCCGCCGCGATCAGCAGCGAACCCACCATGCGCAATCCCGGCGCTTCGACCAGTTCGGCAATGCCGACCACGTAGGGCGCGAAGGGGGCGAAGGCGGGCAGTACCGGCGGGTGGACCTGCGTCCACGACCACAGGTGCGCCTTGCCCGACACTGGCCGGTATTCCAGCGCCCCGCCGCAATGGCAGCGCCAGCGCGGGGGGAAGTGCCAGCTGTCGCAGGCCGCGCAATGCTGGTGCGCCAGTTCGCCGCGATCAAGCGCCGCCCACAGGCCCTGTTCGAACGGCCCGTGGCGCGACGGCAGGGGAATGTCCGCGATCATGCCTGCCTCCGCAACAGGAGCGCGCTGTTGGGCGTGGCATCGCAGCCGGTGACCAGCGCCAGCCCGGCATTGGCGACCTGCGTGCTCGCTTGCCCGCGCAGTTGCCGCACCGCTTCCACGATCAGGTTGAAGCCGTGGAGGTAGGCTTCGGACAGGCTGCCGCCCGAGGTGTTGCAGGGCAGGCGCCCGGCTGGGCCGATCCCGCCTTCCTCGACAAACCGCGCGGCGGCTCCACTGGGGGCGAAGCCATAGGCTTCCAGCGAGAACAGGATCAGCGGCGAGAAGGCATCGTAGAACTGCGCCACCTGCACGTCTGCCGGGGTGAAGCGCGTCATCGACCACAGCTTGGCGGCGGTGACATGGCTGGAACTCTTCAGCGGGTCGGGCCGGTGAAAATCGGCCATCGACTGGTGGCCGGTTACCAGCCCTTGCGCGAAGGCTTCCACCACCACGCAATCCTTGCCCGCCCGGTCGGCGGGCAGCAGCACCAGCGCGGCTGCGCCATCGCTTTCCAGGCAATTGTCGAACAGCCGCAGCGGATCGGCCACCATCCGCGAAGCGTGATAGTCTGCCGCGGTGATCGGCCGCCCGTGCATCTGCGCTGCCGGGTTGGCGCAGGCATAGTCGCGCAGGGTAACGGCGATGCGGGCCAGCGCGGACGCGATTGCGCCATGTTCGTGGATGTAACGCTGCGCCAGCATGGCCACTTCGTCCACCGGGCGCAGCAGGCCGGACGGGCGCGACCATTTCCAGTGGTCCTCAAGCACGGTTGAGGTCTGGGCCCAAACCCTTGATGCTGCGGCAGAACGCTTGCGCGAACGCCAGACCACCGCCGCGCGCGCCTGTCCGGTGGCCACGGCCATGGCCGCCTGCCCCACCGCGCCGGGGCCTGCGCCGCCGCCGTGGCCCACCTGGCTGAAGAAGTGCAGCGGGCCAAGGCCAAGGTCGCGCACCAGTTCGAAATCGGGCGTGGCTTCCAGGGTATAGCTGGCCAGGCCGTCGACTTCGCCCGGTGCGATCCCGGCGTCCCTGATCGCCGCGTCGATCGCCATGCAGGCCAGCTCGCGTTCGGACGGCTCCAGCCCCTTGCCGAAACGCGTCTGGCCGATCCCGGCGATGGCGACCTTGCCCGCGATGGTCACGCCCTGGGTCACGCCGGTTCCCCCAGGTAAAGCAGCTCGATGGTCGAGGTCAGGCACGGCGCCTCGCAGCCTTGCTCGCGCAGTTCGAAATCCAGCGCCATCAGCGTGCCTTTTGGGTGGGGCCTGGCGAAGGAGAGCTTGCTGCGGCCCTGCAAGCGCGCGCCGCTGGGCACAGCGGGATCGAACCGGATCATGGGGCTGCCGAGGTTGAGCGCGCCCTTGGCGCCCGTCACCGACCAGTCGTGGCCGGGCGTCAGCCGGGGCAGCATGGCTTGCAGCATCAGGCCGGGGATCGTTGCTGCATCGCCAGCCGCGCCGGTGACGCGCTGGAACGCGGCCACCGCTTCGCGCTCGATGGCGACGGGTTCTCCCCAGGGGGCATAGCCGCGCGCGGCCAGCGCGTCGAAAGCGGCGTAATCGTCAAAGCGGATGGCCTGCGTCATGCCTCGCCCCGCAGCCGCGCGGCGGCCTGCGCCTCGCGGGCAAGGGCATCGGCCAGGTCGCCGTCCAGCGCGGCTTCGAGGCAAGCCTTGATTTCTCTCAGCGTGCCGGGCTTGCAGGCAGCCGCCGCCTCGCCCAGTTCCAGCGCGCGGGCGAGCAGGCGGTCGGGCTCCACGATCTCGTCCACCAACCCGATTTGGGCAGCCGTATCGGACTGGATCGTGCGATCGCACAGCAGCAGCTTCTTGGCGGCGGGCAAGCCGATCAGTTCGACCAGGCGGCGGGTGGAACCCAGCCCCGGCATCAGGCCCAGTTCGGCAAAGTTGAAGCGCAGCCGCGCGCCCGGCACCGCCAGCCGCAGGTCGCACAACAGGCTCATGGTCATGCCGATCCCGGCGGCGGAACCGTTGAGCGCGGCAATGGTCAGCTTGGGCAAGGCGGCGAATTCGGGGGCGAAGCCGGTGATGAAGTGTTCCTGCCCGATGGTGATGCCCGATGGGCCGACATGGCCCGCCAGCACGCTGCGGTGCGCGCCAGCGCAGAAGGCGCGGCCCTGCGCGGTCAGGACGATGGCGGCGACGGCGGGATCAGCGGCGGCGGACCGCAGCTGGGCCACCAAGTCCTCGCCCATCTCGGGCGTGTAGCAGTTCATGCCGTCGTCGCTGGCGAGCGCGATCACCTGCACCGATCCGTGGCGGCTGGCCGAGAGCGTGCCGTAGCTCATTCGACATCGCCCGGATCGCGTTCGCGCCAGTGCGGGGCGCGCTTTTCGAGGAAGGCGGCCACGCCCTCCTTCACATCGTCGGACTTGCCAAGCTCCATCGCGAACCGGCCATCATGGCGCAGCGCCTCGAATGGGTGCGTGTCCGGGCCGAAGCGCCACAACAGCTGGCGGGTCAGCGCCACAGACACCGGCGCGGTATTGTCGGCGATCTCGTGGGCCAGCTCCAGCGCGCGGTCCATCAGCGCGTCCGGCTCGACGACCTCGTTCAGCAGGCCGCCCTGCAGCGCTTCAGCAGCATCGAACACCCGGCCGGTCAGGCACCAGGCCAGCGCCTGGCGCAGGCCGACCAGCTGCGGCAGGAA
>JAGREI010000278.1 GCA_020446625.1 Erythrobacter sp. | reverse complement strand
AACCGCATTGCGGCACGGACCTGGGAATGCTGCGCACCAAGGCGGTGCCGCAGGAGGACGGCAGCTACCGCGTCACCGGCAACAAGATCTTCATCTCGGCGGGCGACCAGGACCTTTCCGACAACATCATTCACCTGGTGCTGGCGCGCCTTCCCGATGCCCCGGCCGGGGTGAAGGGGATCAGCCTGTTCCTGGTGCCCAAGTACCTGCCCAACCCTGATGGCTCGCTGGGCAACCGCAACGGCGCGGGGCCGACCGCGATCGAGCACAAGATGGGCCTGAAAGCCTCGGCCACCTGCCAGATGACCTTCGAGGATTCGCAAGGGTGGATGATCGGCCAGCCCAACCGCGGGCTGGAAGCCATGTTCACCATGATGAACACCGAACGCGTGGCCGTGGGAATCCAGGGGCTGGGCGTGGGCGAGATCGCCTACCAGTCGGCCGTCTGGTACGCCAAGGACCGCTTGCAGGGCCGCTCGCTGTCGGGCGTGAAGAACCCCGATGGCCCCGCCGATCCGATCATCGTCCACCCCGACGTGCGGCGGATGCTGATGACCATGCGCGCCTATAACGAAGGTTGCCGCGCGCTGTCGGCCTGGACCAGCCGCGCGCTCGACGCCGAACATGCCGCCAGGGAACCCGAAGCGCGCGAACGTGCGCGCGATTTCATCGCCCTGATGACTCCGGTGGTGAAGGCGCTGTTCACCGACCTTGGCCACGAAAGCGCCAACCTGGCGGTGCAGGTCTACGGCGGCCACGGCTATATCCAGGAATCGGGGGTGGAACAGTTCGCCCGCGATGCCCGGATCGCGATGATCTACGAAGGCACCAACGGCATCCAGGCGCTCGACCTTGTCGGCCGCAAGCTTCCCGACAGGATGGGCCGTAACCTGCGCGCCTTCTTCCACCCGGTGTCACAGTTCATCGAGGACAATGCCGCCGACCCGCAGATCGGCAAGCTGGTGGGCGGGTTGCAGCAGGCCTTCGGCGCGCTGCAACTGTCGACCGGGCACATCGCCCAGAAGGGCCTGAAGGACCCCGAGGAAGCGGCGGCGGCGGCCACCGACTATCTCAAGCTGCTGGGCTATGTCGCCATGGGTTATTGCTTCGCCAAGGCGGCCAAGGTAGCCCACGCGGCGCTGGCGGCCGGCACCGACGAAGCCGCCTTCTACGAAGCCAAGATCATCACCGCCCGCTTCTTCTTCGACCGCCTGCTGCCGCCCGTGATGGCACAGATGATGGCGATCACCAGCGGCAAGGCGAGCATGATGGACATGCCGGAGGACGCGTTTTGACCGTTGACGAATTCAAGGCACGGCTGCGCGTCCCTGCCATCGTCGCGCCGATGTTCCTCGTTTCCGGGCCGGACCTGGTGGTGGAAACCTGCAAGGCCGGTTTGTGCGGGACATTTCCTGCGCTTAACCAGCGTACCTCCGAAGGGTTCGAGGACTGGCTGAAAGAAATCACCGATCGGCTGGGGCCGGACCATGCGCCCTTTGGCGTCAACCTGATCGTCCACAAGTCGAACCCGCGGGTGATGGCGGACCTCGAACTGTGCGTGAAGTACAAGGTTCCGCTGATCATCACCTCGCTCGGCGCGGTCAGCGACCTGGTGCAGGCCGTCCATTCCTATGGCGGGCTGGTGTTCCACGACGTGATCCAGCGCCGCCACGCCGAAAAGGCGGCCGAGGCGGGTGTCGATGGCATCATCGCCGTGGCAGCCGGTGCTGGCGGCCATGCCGGCACCTTCAGCCCCTTCGCGCTCACCAGCGAGATCCGCGAATTCTGGGACGGGGCGCTGATCCTCTCGGGCAGCATGAGCCACGGCGGCCACATCGCTGCGGCACAGATGATGCGCGCCGATTTCGCCTATTTCGGTAGCCACTTCATCGCTGCGGAGGAAAGCATGGTGAGCCAGGAGCAGAAGGCGATGATGATCTCCTCCAGCGCCAAGGACATCACCTACACCGACCAGGTGACCGGCGTCGGGGCGAATTTCCTCACCCCCAGCCTTGCGGCAGCCGCGCTTCCGGACCATGCCGGGGAAATGTCGCTGAACGAAGAGGCGAAGGCGTGGAAATCGATCTGGTCCGCCGGCCACGGCACGGGTGCGGTGAAGGCGGTGCGCCCCGTGCGCGCAATCTGCGAGCAGCTGATCGCGGAATACGACGAGGCGCGACGGAATTTCTGCCGCTGACCGGCACAAATGCCATTGCGTTTCGTTGAGCAACTCGATGGAACGCATCGCCCAGCCCCGCATCAATGCCATCGGCACCGCCGTGCCGCGCAGCGACGTGCATGGCGTATACGCCGGATGGGCGCGCCAGCAGCTGGCTGACCCGCGCGAGCAGGCGCTGTTCGAACGGATGCTGGCGCGCGGCGGGATCGAGCATCGCTGGTCGGTGCTGGCCGATGGCGACGCCACCCTGGCCGAAGGCAGCTTCTACCGCCGCAATGCCAGCCCCGGCACCGCCGAACGGATGCGCCGCTATGCCCAAGCCGCGCCTGACCTGGCCTTGCAGGCCATCGCGGAATTGCCCGGCCTCGACGGCGTGACGCACCTGATAGTGGCCAGCTGCACCGGCTTCATGGCCCCCGGTCTCGACCAGGTGATCGCCCGGCGGCTGGGCCTGCCGGGCAATGTCGAGCGGCTCTCCATCGGGTTCATGGGCTGTTACGCCGGGATCACCCTGCTGCGCACCGCCGCGCAGGTGGTGCGCGCCGTTCCGCAGGCCAAAGTGCTGGCCGTAGCGGTGGAACTGAGCACGCTGCACTTGCAGGAAAGCGACAGCCTGGAAGCCCTGCTGGCCATGGGCCAGTTTGCCGACGGCGCGGCTGCTGCGCTGGTGAGCGCCGAGGGCGCAGGGCTGGCGCTGGGCCAGGCGATTTCCGCCACGCTGGATGACAGTGCCGACCTCATCACCTGGACCGTGACCGACACCGGCTTTGCCATGCACCTGTCAGGCGAAGTGCCGGGCCGGCTGGCCGAAGCCTTCGCCGCCGCTGACCTGCGCGCCAGCCTGCACCTTGGCGATCCGCCGCCTGCCATGGCGGTTCACCCCGGCGGCAAGTCCATCCTCGACGCGGTGGAGCGCGGGCTGGACTTACCGCACGAAGCACTGGCCGCATCGCGGCATGTCCTGGCAAATTGCGGCAACATGTCCTCCGTCAGCGTTATTTTTGTTCTGAAAGAGATGTTTGCCAATCATCCCTCAGATGGAATCGCACTTGCCTTCGGCCCCGGCCTCGCCATGGAAGGGCTGCGCTTTGGTTGGGTGAACGGCGATGCTTGAGCAGCGCCTCATCACCGAGGAGCTGATGGACGACCCGGCCCTGCCCGCCGATCAGTACCACGCGCTGCTGGGCGATCTGGCCAGGGTCAACCGGGTGACCATGGCCTATCGCCCCACCCTCGCCTTCCTCGACCGCGCCATGCAGGGGCGCGACATCCTGCGCCTGCTCGACGTGGGCTTCGGCCAGGGCGACATGCTGCGGCAGATCGCCCGCTGGGCGGAGAAGCGCGGGATCAGGGCCGAGCTGGTGGGCGTGGACCTCAACCCGCGCAGCGCCGACGCCGCCGGTGCCGCCACCCCGGCGGGCCTGCCGATCAGTTACCGCACCGGCGACTATGCCGACCTCCACGGCCAGGGCTGGGACGTGATCCTCTCCAGCCTCGTCGCCCATCACATGAGCCACGAGGAACTGGTGCTGTTCCTGCGCTTCATGGAGGCCGAAGCGCGCGCGGGCTGGTTCGTCAACGACCTGCACCGCCACGGCTTTGCCTTCATGGGCTTCCCCCTGCTCGCCACGCTGGCGCGCTGGCACCCGATCGTGCGCGCCGACGGACGCACCTCGATCGCGCGATCATACCGTCCCGGCGAATGGCCCGCCTTGCTGGCCGAGGCCGAGATCGACGGGGCGGAAGTGCAGCGGGTCTTCCCCTTCCGCCTCTGCGTCAGCCGGGTGCGGTGACATCCGATCCGGTCATCCTGGGCGCTGGCCCCGCCGGATGCGCCGCCGCCATCACCCTCGCCCGCGCCGGGGCCGTGCCGCTGCTGGTCGACCGTGACGAGGCCGTGGGCGATCCGCTGTGCGGCGGCTTCCTCAGCTGGCGCACGGCAGAGCAATTGCGCCAGCTGGGCGTCGATCCTGCCACGCTGGGGGCGCAACGGGTGCGCGAGCTACGGCTGTTCGCTGGCGGCAGGGACACGCGCTGCCCCCTGCCCGATCGCGCCCACGGCCTTTCGCGCCACGCGCTCGATACGGCGCTGCGCGAACGGGCGCTGGCGGCGGGCGCGGAAGTGGCCTTCGACCATGTGCGCGCCATCGAGCCGGGCAAGCTGGTGGGCGCCAAGGGCGAGATTCCGTTCGCCAGCCTGTTTCTCGCCAGCGGCAAGCACGATGTGCGCACCCTCGCCCGCCCGCGCACCGCGCGGGACCCGGCGCTGGGCCTGCGGCTGCGGCTGCCCGCCAGCCCGGAACGCACCAGCCTGCTTGCCGGAGCGATCGAACTGCACCTGTTCCCCGGCGGCTATGCCGGGCTGGTGTTGCAGGAGCATGGCTCTGCCAATCTCTGTCTGGCGCTGAAGAAGAGCGCACTGGCAAGGCTGGGTGGCCGTCCCGAAGCCTTGTTCGCTCACCTCGCCCGCACCATCCCTGCGCTGGCCGAACGGCTGGGCGAGGACTGGCATTGCGCCCGCGTGGATAGCGTCGGCTCCGTCCCCTACGGCTATATTGCCCGCCACACCGCGCCCGGCCTGTTCCGCCTGGGCGACCAGGCCGCGGTGATCCCCTCGCTGGCGGGCGAAGGCATTGCCATTGCGCTCGCCAGCGGGCAGCTCGCGGCGCGGCACTGGCTGGCTGGCGGAGCCGGTGCCGCCCCTGCCTACCAGCACGCCTTTGCGCGGCTGGCCCGCCCGCCGATGCGGCTGGCCGGCACGATCCGCACGCTGGCGGAAAGCCCTGCTGGCGCGCAGGCGGCGCTGGCGATCGCCCGCCTGTGGCCGGGCCTTGTCGCCATGCTGGCCGGAGCCACCCGGATCGACCCCAAGAGTCGCCTTGCGCCCGCGGCCCGCGCTGCCTAAGAGCGGCGCAAACACCTCCTCTCCAAATCCAGCGAACAGGGAAGCCCCATGGCGAAAATTCAGGTCAAGAACCCGGTCGTCGAGATCGACGGCGACGAAATGACGAAGATCATCTGGCAGTGGATCCGCGAACGGCTGATCCTGCCCTATCTCGACATTGACCTGAAGTATTACGACCTCTCGGTCGAAAAGCGTGACGAGACGGACGACCAGATCACCATCGACGCCGCCAATGCCATCGCCCAGTACGGCGTGGGCGTGAAGTGCGCCACCATCACCCCGGACGAAGCGCGGGTGGAGGAATTCGGCCTCAAGCAGATGTGGAAGAGCCCCAACGGCACGATCCGCAACA